>CBCSVJ010000099.1:0-5141 GCA_965143545.1 uncultured Haemophilus sp.
CAAGTGCGTTTTGCCGCTTGAATACCTGCAATACGTGCTGTAGCAAATACATCGCCTTTGTGATGTTTGCCTTCCACGATCATGGAAAGAGTTTCTTTTGACATAGTTACAATGGCTTCAGCACGAGCTTCACGAACAGTTTCTGCTTTTGCAGAAACATCCACCATATTGGCTTCGCCTTGAGAATTGATATGCGTAAATGTAGTCATAATAAAATAAAGTGCGGTTAAAATATTGAATGTTTTACATGTGTGACGAAAGCAAAATAAGTGAACAGTAAAAATCACCTATTTTCTTTTAGCCACCGATAGAGGCTAAATGATTTCTTACGCCACTATCACCGATATGCAAATAATGATGTTCACGTTTACCTTGCAGTGCAGAAAAAATACGTGCTTGCAAAATATCTTGCTGTTCATGGGATTGCAATAAATCACGTAATTCAATGCCTTCTTCGCCGAATAAACAAAGATGAAGTTTGCCCTTCGCTGACACTCTGAGACGATTACAGCTTGCGCAGAAATTTTTCTCATAAGGCATAATTAAACCAATTTCGCCTGCATAATCAGGATGCGTGAATACTTTAGCTGGACCATCAGTATGGGATTTATGTTGTAATTGCCAACCGTTTTGCAGCAATTTATCCGCTAATACTTGTCCTGAAAGATGGAATTTATCAAAGAAACTATCCATTTCGCCTGTTTGCATGAGTTCGATAAAACGCATTTGAATTGGGCGATCTTTCACCCAAACAAGGAATTGTTCAAACTCTTTGTCATTCAAATTTTTCATCAAAACTGAATTGACTTTAACTTTGTTGTAACCCACTTCAAATGCACGATCGATACCACGCATCACGTCATCAAATTTATTGATACCCGTAATTTGATGGAACATTTTCGGATCTAAGCTATCAACACTAACGTTAATAGATGTAATTCCTGCTTTCTTCCAATCAGCCACATCTTTTGCCATACGATAGCCATTTGTCGTAACGGCTAATTGACGAATACCATCAATGTTAGCGATGCTTTCAGCAATAGAAATAAAATCTTTGCGTAAAGTCGGTTCGCCACCCGTTAAACGGATTTTTTCAGTGCCCATTTCAGCAAAGGCTTGAGCTAGGTGTGTAATTTCTTTTAATGTTAAGAAACTTGGCTTGTTAGCTTCGGGTTGATAGCCATCCGGCAAACAATAAGTACAACGAAAATTACACTGGTCGGTAATCGACAGTCGTAGATAGTAATATTGGCGTTGGAAAGGATCGACTAAGCGAGACTCTCCTACGTTTTTAATAGGAATGGATTGCATTTTACACCTTTCTAAATATGGAGAGGATAAACCGTTTCCAGCGTATCCCTGAATAACATACCGCGTTATTGGCTTGCCGCCGTATTTCTTGTGAAACTTAGGCTAAACAAGCTCGGAGTTATGCGTTAAAAATAAATTGTGTCTGTATTGTAATAAAAGCAAGAGGTTAATAGCAATAATTTGATAGAATAACCTCACTATATTGATAAAAATAATAGAATTAACTTATATAAAAGAATATATAACATTGTTTCTTATAATAATTTATAGGTAAAAAAGGAAGAAAAATGTCTGATTTATCTCGTCACAGTCGTCATGAACATTTAGACGAAATCAAACATATTGTTGCCATTGGTGGTGGTCATGGATTAGGTCGTTTGTTATCGGCACTCAGTTTTATGAAAGAACGCTTAACCGGGATTGTCACCACCACAGATAACGGCGGTTCTACTGGCCGAATTCGCCAAGAACGAGGTGGTATCGCATGGGGCGATCTACGTAATTGCTTAAACCAAATTATCATTGAGCCAAGCACGGCATCTGCATTATTTGAATACCGCTTTACCGGTGAAGGTGAACTTTCTGGGCATAATTTAGGCAATTTAATGCTCAAAGCTTTAGAAGATATGCATATTCGCCCTATTGAAGCCATTAACTTAATTCGTGAATTACTCAAAGTAAAATCTCACATTATTCCCATGTCAGAAGAACCTGTTCATCTTGCCGCGAGTTTAGGTTCAGGCTCCAGTATTGTAGGTGAAGTAAGCATTGATAATTTAACAGAATTACCCCAATCACTTTTCTTAGTGCCTATGGTTAAAGCCGCACAAGAAGCCATCCAAGCATTGGAGCAAGCGGAAGTCATTTTACTTGGTCCAGGAAGTTTCATGACGAGCATTATGCCACCATTATTATTACCTGAATTAGCTACTGCCCTGCGTAATAGCAAAGCGAAAGTAATTTTTATTGATAATTTAGGGGTAGAAATTGGCGCGGCCTCTCAGCTTTCACTGGCTGATCGTATTCAGAAAATTAATGAAATCGTCGGCGAACCCGTCATTAATGGCGCCATTACCCCTTATCGCGAAAAAAGTGCGGTCGATTTGTCTGCGATTTCTTCCGTTAAAATCTTAGCTAAACGCTTGAATGCGGATGATATTAGCTATCGTCATGACAGAACATTACTTGCCCAAGCTATCGATGAATTAGTGGGTGAATTAGATTACGAATAAAAAAACCGCACGTTAAAGTGCGGTCATTTTTTGCTTATTTTTTCCCAAAAACTCTCACATTCGTGAAACCATTTTCTTTTAAATAAAGTGCTTGCAGTTTACTCATCACGCCTCTTTCACAGTAAAGCACATAGTTTTTACTTTGATCTAATGAACCGAATTGCGAAGATAATTTGTAAAACGGCAACTGCATTACTTGATGCTCGTCTGATTCAAATGGATTTTCATCTGTCTCTTCTGGGCTACGAATATCTAAAATAATATCGTTTTCACCAAGCACTGAAATGGTATCTACTTCCACCACTTCTTTTTCTGTTTCTTCTGCAATTTGGCGAATATCTAGATATTGTGCATTTTCAACCGCACTTTCCAACACGCCAAAATCAAAGTGATTTTCTTCTTCAAGAATTTTTTCACGTACCGCTTTAATCGTTGGATTTTTAGAAATCACCCCACAGAATTCCGGCATTGATTTAGCAATATCATCGGTACCGATCTCTTTCGCCATCGCGATAATTTGTTCTTTATCATGGGTAATAAGTGGACGTAATACTAATGCATCGGATGCTTCATCAATTAAGCGTAAATTGGTTAAAGTTTGGCTTGAAACTTGTCCGAGTGCTTCGCCAGTAACGATAGCTTGAATATCAAAGCGTTGTGCGACTTTACTTGCAGCTCGTACCATCATTCGTTTTAATATGACGCCCATTTGGCCGTTATCGACTTTCTCTAAAATCTCGCCCACTACGCCTTCAAAAGGAATGGCAATAAAGCGAACTTTATGGGATGAGCTATAGCGATTCCAAATATGGTAAGCCATTTGTTTCACGCCAATTTCATGGGCTGCCCCACCTAAATTGAAGAAACAATAATGCACACGTGAACCACGGCGAATAAGCATATAACTAGATACGCCTGAGTCAAAGCCACCTGAAATCAATGAAAGCACATCTTCTTGTGTCCCAATTGGATAACCGCCTAAGCCAACATGACGAGCTTTAACCAGCATCATCTTGTCATCTTCAATATCAATACGAACGGTTACATCAGGATTTTTTAAGCGTACTTTTGCACTTTCAATATGCTGATTTAAACCACCACCGATATAACGTTCTGCTTCAATGGAACTGAAATCATGTTTCCCTTTGCGTTTTACACGTACACAAAAGGTTTTGTTTTCAAGTTGTTCAGCGACATCTGCTAACGTCAACTCAAAGATATGATGTAAATCGGTAAACGGTTTTTCTTCCACTTCTAAAAAATGATGAATCCCTGGAATACGTTGTAAAAGCGCAATCAACTCTTCACGATTGGCTTCATTTTTTGAGCGCACTTCGATGTAATCCCAATGACGAACAACAGCCGTTTCTTCATCATATTTCTGTAAAATATTGCGGATATTAGAGGTTAAAATTTTCGCGAAACGCTTCCGCACGGTTTCGCTTTTAATCATAATTTCAGGAAAAAGTTTAACGATAAATTTCATAATAATCTGTGAATAATAAAAAATGGCCGTATTGTACGCTAAATTCCAGATCCCACAAAGTTCAAATTCTCACGAAAAACTGACCGCACTTTGAAATAAGTTTTTAACATCCCTATAAAAATCAAGTACAATACGGAGCAATTTATTCATCTGAAAAGGATAATTTAATGGCGCGTAAACCAGCAAATGCTGAACCTGATTTTGAAACAACACTTGCACAATTGTAACAAAACTTGAAAGCGGTGAATTACTATTGGAAGATGCGCTGAAAGAATTTGAGAACGGCATTAAATTGGCTCAACTTGGTCAAGAGCGCTTGCAACAAGCTGAACAACGTATTCAAATTTTATTACAAAAAAGCGAAACCGCCCCATTAAGTGATTATCAAGGGGACGAGTAATCCATGAGTTATCAATTCGGCACTGAACTCAAACAAGTTCAAGATCGCATTAATCAGTTTTTAGCCAATCAATTTGAAGAAATTGACTCTTATAATGCCCCTTTGCGTGATGCCATGAAATATGGTTTATTGCTAGGCGGAAAACGTGTTCGCCCTTTCCTTGTCTATGCAACGGGTAAAATGCTGGGTGCAGAAACAACAGCTTTAGATTACGCGGCAGCAGCCATTGAAGCTATTCATGCTTATTCTTTAATCCATGATGATTTGCCTGCCATGGACAACGATGAACTTCGTCGTGGTCAACCAACTTGTCATATCGCTTTTGATGAAGCCACGGCCATTTTAGCTGGCGATGCATTACAAGCTTTTGCCTTTGAAATTCTTACACAAGCCCCTTCTCTTTCTGCAGAACAAAAGTTGCAATTAGTGAAAGTCTTAGCTCAAGCATCTGGCGTACAAGGCATGTGTTTAGGGCAAAGTTTAGATTTAATTTCTGAGCATAAACAAGTTAATTTAGACGAATTAGAGCTTATTCATCGTAATAAAACTGGTGCATTGCTAACGGCCGCACTAAAAATGGGTTTTATCTGTTCGCCTCACTTTGAAAACAAAGAATTAGAGCAACAACTAGAACGTTATTCACAAGCTATTGGTTTAGCTTTCCAAGTACAAGATGACATTTTAGATATTGAAGGTGACAGTGCCGAAATCG
>CBCSVJ010000100.1:0-5058 GCA_965143545.1 uncultured Haemophilus sp.
TGAAATTACCGGGATTTTATCTACTGGGGGCGCTGAAGATAATCAATTAGTCATGCCACTCAATGCCGTGCAAAAATTACTAGGTTTAGAAGGAAAAATTCAAGCGGTTAAAGTGTCTGCGCTTACTGTTCCGGAAAATGATCTTTCTCGCAAAGCACGTGCCAATACCGATGCATTGGATGCTGAAGAGTACGATCGTTGGTATTGTACGGCTTATGTTTCTTCTATTTCACATCAGTTAGAAGAAGCCATTTCTGGTGCCATTGTTCGCCCAATTTGGCAGGTTGCGGCGTCAGAAGGCGTCGTCATTGGTAAAATCCAATTATTGCTTGCTGTTGTTACTCTCGCCGCTTTAATCGCAGCAGCCATGGGGATTGCCTCATTAATGAGTACAGGGATCATTGAGCGTTCAAAAGAAATTGGTCTGATGAAAGCCTTAGGCGCATACCAATGGCAAATCGCCTTATTATTTTATTGCGAAGCCATTATCAGTGCCTTAATTGGTGGTTCGCTTGGTTGTATTGCAGGTTGGGGCTTAGCAAGATTTATTGGCTCTGCGCTATTTGGCGTTCCGCTAAGTTTTGCTTGGATTGTCATCCCTTGCGTATTAATGCTGTCAATTTTAATTGCTGTAGTGGGTACTTGGTTCCCTGCTCATCGTATTGCCAAACTTTACCCTGTGGAGGTGCTCTATGGCCGCCAATAAAAGTATGTTTTGGCGTTTAATCTTCCAAGCATTACGCCTACGTTTACAACGAGTATTTATTATCTTCTCTGCCCTAACTGTTGGTGCGTCCATTGTGACGGCAATGGCTGCGGTCTATTTCGATATAAATACCAAAATGAGCCAAGAGCTCCGTACTTTCGGGGCAAACTTTTACATTGGTGCGGCCAATGGTGGTTTGATGAAAGAGCGCCAATTAAAGCAAATTCTACACAATGCACCAGATAATTTCATCACCGCTGCCAGCCCTTATTTGTATGGTGTTGCACGAAGTGATTTAGAAAAAATCGTCATTATGGGCGTGTGGTTTGAAGATATGCGAGTGCTTGCGCCTTATTGGCAAATTACCGGCTCAGCTATTAATGTGAATTTTGACGATCGCAATGCCATGATTGGCAAAACCTTAGCTGAACGTCTTAATTTAGGCGTTGGGAGTAAATTAAAGCTTTCCAAAAATGCCGTTGAAAAACATGAATTTACAATTAAAGCGATTATCGAGGCAGGCGATGCCACAGATAATATGTTAATCGTCAGTTTGGAATTTGCACAAAGTTGGTTAGATAAAGAAGGATTGGCAAATAACGCCTTGCTCAATGTGAAAAATGAACAAGGTAACGTCGCACAATTTGCGCAGGATATTATGCAACGCCAACCCGATCTAACTGCCCGCCCAATTCGAAAAGTCTCAGCTTCTGAAGGGCAAATTTTAGATAAAATTAAAGGATTGATGGGCTTAATCTCATTAGTCATTTTGATTCTCGCTACCCTTTGTGTGAATACCACGTTGATTGCGATTGTTGGTGAGCGAGCAAAAGAATTTGCACTACAAAAAGCCTTAGGTGCCAAACAAAGTGACATCATTAAACAGATTAGTACCGAGATTCTGATCATTGCACTTTGTGCAATTGTCGCGGGACTGATTCTCGGCTACATCTTGGCACAATTACTTGGATTAACCGTATTCAAATCTTATATTGATATGCGTCTGCCGGTTATTCCAATTACTATCGTCTTATCGTTATTGGTTGCCTTTATTGCGGTGATTGTACCAACCAAACGAGCTTTAAATATCCAAACCGCAAATGTGTTAAAAGGGGAATAAAATGAGTGAATTTGTAATTGAAACGCAACATTTATATAAACGATTCGGGCAAGTCACCGCTTTAGAAGATATTAATATTCAAATTCGCCAAGGTGAGTTTATTGCCATCATGGGCGCATCGGGTTCAGGTAAAACCACGCTCATGAATATTCTAACTGGCTTAGATACGGCCAGTGAAGGTAAAGTAATCTTAGACGGCGTCGATGCGGCACAACTGGATGAAGTGGGTCGCCAACGTTTCCGAGCGGAAAAAATTGGTCTAGTCTTCCAACAATTCCATTTGATCCCTTATTTGACCGCACTTGAAAATGTGATGCTCGCTCAGCATTATCACAGTGTGATTGATGAAGCAGCGGCTAAAGCGGTACTCGAACAAGTGGGATTAGGTCATCGTATTGATCACCGTCCAAGCCAACTTTCTGGAGGAGAACAACAACGGGTATGTATTGCTCGTGCATTGGTAAACCAACCACCCGTTATTTTTGCCGATGAACCTACGGGTAACCTCGACGAAAAAAATGAAGCGCTAGTACTGGATTTACTACAAGAATTAAATCGCCAAGGTAGAACCATTGTGATGGTGACACACAATCCAGAATTGGGTGAGTTAACCGATCGTGTTATTTATCTCCATCACGGAAAATTTGTAAAAGAGGACATTAATGAAAAATAAATTCGTCAAACTACTTGCCATAAGTGCGGTCATTTTGGGCAGCGTTTCTTGTAAAGATGAAATTGCTGCAATTGGTCAAAAAGCACCAGACATCGCTGCCTATGATTTACAAGGTAAAGAAGTGAAACTTGATGATTGGAAAGGCACTCGCTTACTGACATTTTGGTCTGAAACCTGTGGACGATGTGTCGCAGAATTAAAAGAATTCGAAAAATTGGCCGAAGCTAATCCAAATAAAGTTCAGCTTATCGCTATTAACGTAGATGGGGATAAAGTGGATACCAAAGCCGTGGTCGCCAAACGTCAGCTTACACTGCCAGTTATTAAAGACCAATTAAAAATTACAGCTGAACGCTATCAGCTTATCGGCACGCCAACAAGTTTTGTGATCACACCTGAAGGCAATATTCAGGCTAAATATGAAGGGGCGATTCCCTCAGAAGATTTAGATAAATTATTTAAAGGCTAGCCAAAATGCAAAAACGAATTTACTTACTCTCTGCACTTTTACCCGTTTTAGGTTTTTTATTTGCCACACCTGCGCTTTCTGCCGAAGCTGATTTAGTGAAAGCAGAAAAGGTATATAAACGCTCTTGTGCAACTTGTCATGGGAAACAAGGCGAAAAACCAGCAATGGGTGAGTCTAAAATTATTAATCAACTAAAACCAGAAGAAATTTCAACCGCACTTTCAGAACGAAAAGCAGGAAATATTCCTAGTGCAGGAAGCCCTGCAAAACAACGTTTAAGTGAGCAAGACATTCATAATTTAAGTGAATATATTCAAACATTAAAATAGTTTTTGAAATTTTTTTAAACTAATTTTAAAATATAAGGTCTTAGAAGGGGCTTAGTTTTTATAAGCTAAGAAATTTTTATATATCAATAAAGGATTGTTTATGAACAAATTTACTAAAATCAGTGCAACTGCATTATTTGCATTATTCTTAACTGCTTGTGATAAACCAGCAGATAAACCAGCTCCGGCAAAACCTGAAACAACTCAGCCAGCTCCAGAAGCTAAACAAGAAGCAGCAAAACCGGCTGAAGCGGCTAAACCAGCTGAAGCAACTCCAGCTCAAGAGCAAGCTGACTACAACAAATTACTTGAATGGAATGCAAGCCAAGCTCAAGCTCAAATGGCTGCACAACAAAAACTTCAATCTGATTTAACTGCTGCTGTTCAAGCAAAAGATGATAAGAAAATTGAAGAAGCAATCAAAACTTTCAACAAAACTGTTGAAGATACTATTGCAAGCTTAGATAAATTAGATATTACTGCGCCTTCAGTGAAAAACATTAAAGATCAAAATAAAGAAGTGCTTGCATTATCAAGCGAATTATTAGTTGATCAATTAAACTTAGCAACTAAAGCGCCAACTGAAGAACAAACTAAAGCTTACCAAGCTAAAGTTGAAAAACTACAAGCTGCAGTAGCTAAATTACAAAAAGACGGTGCTGATTTAGCACAAAAATTTGCGCCTGCAGCACCAGCTGCTCCAGCTGCAAAATAATTAATCGTTAAAGATAAAAAACCTTACTGTAACAAGTAAGGTTTTTTTATTCTCTTATTTTAATATTCTACTTTTCAACACATCCACAAATCGCTCCGTCGCCCCTTCCCAACGATCTAAATATAACGCAGGTTCAATCAATTCTAATTCATTCAATAGAAATTGATTGTGAATAATCGTTCCATCTACGCGTGCATAGACGGGCATTTCAGGCAATTTATGTAAAACATGGTATGCTGTTTCAATAATATGATCATCAACCTCTACAGGAATAATTTCAACTTTATATTGTGAATTCGCCCGCCATTCATTTTGAGGTGGCTGTCGGCGAATAGCATGACTAAATACCCCATTAAAAAAAATCAAGCTAGTTTCACCATTTGTCGCGACTTCAGGAATAAACGGCTGTAGCACAACATGCTCACCATACGCAGAAAGATTAGGTAATGCTTCACCTTGTTTGAGTTTTGCCACCAAATTACCACTCTGCCCTACAGCAGGTTTAATCACAAACTCTGACCAATCTTGGCTTTCAAGTGAGGTCAAAATCTCAGATGTTTTTGGTGAACAAATAAGAGTAGGGATGACATTGATACCCCAATTCTGCAAATCACATAGATAGCCTTTATGGCTATTCCATAACATTAATTCCGCAGGATTGATAAACGCATGCTCATGCTGTTTCATCCATTGAGTAAATTCATCATAGAAATTCGCATAATCCCATGCTGCTAAAGGCAGAATAAAATGACTTTGTAATGTTTCTTGCCAAGGCAAAAATTGAGTAGGAATACCTTGATTAGAAAGTTGTGTTTGTACAGGAATAAGATTTTGAGGCACTGAAGGATACGTTTTGCAAGTGGTAATTGTAAGCATAGTAAATAATAACAGGTTTGAAGCATAAAGAAGATGCGCCAATCATCAAACTGGCGCATCAATTTCAACGATTATTTTACTTGAGCAAAATATTTTTCAAGACGACCTTTATTCGTCATAGATTTCTTCTCAAGATCTTTCACCACTTTCTCTGCTTGTTCTTTGTTTGG
>CBCSVJ010000101.1:0-4997 GCA_965143545.1 uncultured Haemophilus sp.
CAGCATTGGAGCTTGGTAGAATTGGATATTGTGTCTGGTTTCCATACTGATCCGGTTGGATTGTTATTATCTCATCGTGCAGATTGGGCTATCGTGTCTGAAGTTGAACAAAATGATGATGTTTTATTTAAGCCGTTATTTTCTTATGAAATGGTGGGAATCTGTTCTAAAGATCATCCATTAGCCAATAAAGAGGTTTGGCAGGCAGAAGATTTCGCTGAAGAAACTTGGGTAACCTATCCCGTGCCTGATGATATGTTAGATTTATATCGTCAAGTATTGAAACCGAAAGGTATTAATCCACCTCGTCGTACAACAGAGCTAACGATTGCCTTGATCCAGTTAGTAGCGAGTCGTCGAGGCATTGCTACCGTACCTTATTGGGCGGCATTACCTTATTTAGAAAAAGGGTATGTGGTGGCGCGTAAAATTACAGAAGAAGGGTTGTACAGTAACCTCTATGCCGCGATTCGTAAAGAAGATGCTAATTTAGCTTATATCGAAGATTTCCATCAAACAGTAAAAGCACAAAGTTTTTCGACCTTACCTGGTTTGTCTGTTTTAGAGTTGTAGTAGGTCAATATGTCAGAAGTTGTGACAGAAAATCCCATCAAAGCCGCGGCAAAAGCGGCATTTCCTTATAGCATGCCAATGCTTGCCGGCTTTTTATTTTTAGGCATTGCATACGGCATTTACATGAAAGCACTTGGATTCGGTGTTTGGTTCCCCGTTGCAATGGCAGCACTCATTTATGCGGGCTCAGTGGAATTTATTGCCGCTGCCGCCTTAGTTATGCCTTTTTCGCCTTTAAGTGTTGCGTTGGTTACGCTGATGGTAAGTGGTCGCCAAATTTTTTATGGCATTTCTATGTTAGAAAAATATGGTGCTCAACTCGGGAAAAAACGTTGGTATTTAATTAGTACCCTAGTCGATGAAAGTTTTTCCCTGAACTATATGGCGAAGATTCCCGATCATTTAGATAAAGGCTGGTATATGTTCTTTGTCAGTTTTTATCTGCACGTTTATTGGGTTGTCGGTGCGGGATTAGGCAACCTATTTGGTTCAATCATTCCTTTCGATTTAAAAGGCGTGGAATTTGGTATGATAGCACTTTTCCTCGTAATCTTTGCTGAAAACTGGCTAAAAGAAAAATCTCATGAAAGCTCATTATTAGGTTTAGGTGTAGCTTTTGCATCTCTGTTAATTGTGGGGAAAGAACACTTTTTAGTGCCAACGCTAATCAGTATCTGGATTCTATTGACGATACGACGTCCTAAACTTTCATCTAAATTGGAGGCACTGAAATGACATTGATGGAACAAATTATCACCATTGTGATTTGTATTGTGTGCGTGCAATTTACTCGATTATTGCCATTCTGGATCTTTCCTGCAAATCGTCCTATTCCAGAGTATATTCGTTACCTCGGCAAAGTATTACCTGCCGCGATGTTTGGAATGTTAGTAGTGTATTGCTATAAAAATGTGGATGTGCTGAGTGGGTATCATGGCTTGCCTGATTTTATTGCAGGTGCTTTAGTGTTGGGATTGCATTTCTGGAAAAAGAATATGTTTCTTTCTATCTCGGCAGGCACAATTTTTTATATGTTTTTAGTACAAAAAATCTTTATCTAAAGGAATGTTGAGCGGAATAAAAATTTCTTGATGTTGCAATCGGTTGCTTTTATTTCGCCTCTTTCCCTGAATTCTAAAATCTTTTATGATGCCGCTTCAATCATTGTTGACGGAGAGATTTATGGAATTTGATTTCATTGAATTACTAGGTTATATGGCAACATTCTTTGTAGCCGCCTCTTTTTTATTCAAATCCATTATTCACTTAAGAGTTGTAAATATAATTGGAGCAGTACTCTTTGTGGTTTACGGTTTGATGAAAGGGGCTTATCCTGTAGCAGTTCTAAATGCATTCTTGGTTTTCGTTAATTTATACCAACTTTATCGTTTGAAGAAAGAGCAACCTACATCAAAAGTGCTTAAATAATTGACCGCACTTTTCTTCTATTTACCCCCACATTTGATATAACGCAATCACCAGTGGCATAGTAAACATACAAAGCAGCGTCGTTATCCCATAAATGGCGCTGGCTTTTTGTGGATTGTTGTTATAAATCACCGCCATTTGTGTCACTGTCGAAGCTGAAGGGCTAGTGGTAGCTAAAAAGCTAATCAACACGATAATCTCACCTTTTTCAATCCAATGTACAAAGCCAATGAGCTTTATTAATACCAACAATACAAGCGGAATAACCAACAAGCGCAATAGTGTGACTAAATAAATACGCTTAGATGAAACAATGCTTTTTAATGGAATTGCGGCAATTAACATACCCGCAACAAGCATGGCATTCGGACCAATAAACAAACCAATGGAAGAGAGCGTACCATTGATAATGTTTGGCAACTTAATTTGGAAAGCAAACAAAAATGCGCCAACGAGAATTGACCAAATATTGATATTTTTGGCAATCGTCTTTAGCGATAAATTTCCTTTTCCTACAATAATCAAACGGCAATGTGTCCAAAATAGAAAGGTTTGTACTACGATAAAACAGCTTGCGTAAATGACCCATTCTTTACCAAATAGCGACATCACAATCGGAATAATTAAGTTGCCAGAATTGGAATAAATGGAAGTGGCGTGCTCAATAGGATCAAGGTTTAATAGGCGCTTTAATAAACTGCCAATAATAATCAGAATACCCTGAAGAAACACGGCCATAAGTAGTGAAAGCTGCAAACCTTGTAGAATTTCAGGTGTGTAATCAATTTGAAATGCCTCAATCATCACTGATGGACTGATAACATAAAGCCCAATAATAGAAAGCGGCTTGCTATCTTCAGATTTTAATAATTTTGATTTAACCAACCCATAGCCAATAAGCACAATAAGTGTCAGTTCAATAATTTTAGTACCGAGTAAAAATGCGATATCCATAGTGAATTTTGAAGAGAAAAGTTGTTGTTATAAAAGAAGAAAAGGGCAAAATAATTTGCCCTTTAAATTGATTTAGGTTACTCCCACTCGATCGTTGCTGGGGGTTTTCCGCTAATGTCATACACCACTCGGGAAATGCCGTTCACTTCATTGATGATACGGTTAGATACTTTACCTAATAAATCATAAGGTAAATGAGCCCAATGTGCGGTCATAAAATCGATTGTTTCTACCGCACGTAGTGAGATAACCCAATCGTATTTACGGCCATCGCCCATCACACCTACAGATTTCACCGGTAAGAATACGCTGAAGGCTTGACTAGTTTTTTCATACCAACCGCTGTTGCGTAATTCTTCGATAAAGATTGCATCTGCACGGCGTAATAAATCGCAGTATTCTTTTTTCACTTCGCCTAATACACGGACGCCTAAACCTGGACCAGGGAATGGGTGGCGGTTGATCATTTCAGCCGGTAAGCCTAATGCTAAACCGATTTTACGAACTTCATCTTTAAATAATTCACGTAAAGGTTCAACTAAGCCAAGTTTCATATAGTCTGGTAAGCCACCTACGTTGTGGTGTGATTTAATCACATGTGCTTTACCGGTTTTGCTTGCTGCAGATTCGATGACATCAGGGTAGATCGTACCTTGTGCCAACCATTTCACATTAGTGAGTTTTTTCGATTCATCATCGAATACATCAACGAATACTTTACCGATAATTTTACGTTTCGCTTCTGGATCTGATACGCCTGCAAGTTCGCCTAAGAAACGGCTTTCAGCGTCAACACGGGTAATGTTCAAACCGAATTTATCGCCAAACATTTCCATGACTTGATCGCCTTCGTGTAAGCGGAGTAAACCGTTATCCACGAATACGCAGTGTAAGTTTTTGCCGATAGCACGGTGTAAAAGTAATGCAACCACAGAAGAGTCGACACCACCAGATAAGCCTAAAATCACTTCATCATCGCCCACTTGTTCTTTAATGCGAGCAACGGCATCTTCGATAATGTTTTCTGCAGTCCATTTGGTTTCGCAACCACAAATGTTCACCACGAAATTCATCAATAATTCCAAGCCTTTTTTGGTATGGGTTACTTCAGGGTGGAATTGTACGCCGTAGAAACGACGGCTTTCATCAGACATCGCGGCAATTGGACAGGTTGGAGTCGTACCGGTAACTTGGAAGTTTTCTGGCAAACGAGTTACTTTATCGCCATGGCTCATCCATACATCTAATTTGCTGTCGCCATCATTTAAATGAGCGAAAAGTGCGGTTGGATTATCCATTAAAACAGAAGCATAGCCGAATTCACGATGATCAGATGTTTCAGTTAAACCTCCAAGTTGCATCGCCATGGTTTGCATACCGTAACAAATACCCAATACAGGCACACCTGCATTAAATACATATTCAGGTGCACGCGGGCTGTTTTCTTCAGTCGTACTTTCTGGACCGCCAGAAAGAATAATACCGTCTGGATTAAATTCACGGATTTGTTCTTCAGTCACATCCCACGCCCAAAGTTCGCAGTACACACCGATTTCACGCACACGACGAGCAATAAGTTGGGTATATTGTGAACCAAAGTCGAGGATCAGGATTTTATGATTGTGGATGTTTGTCATTGTTTACCTTGTTTATGAAATTTTTAAGTAGTCTTGTGTTACAAAATTTACTCGTCATGTTTATAGCAAATATATAATTTGTCACTTTTCTGAAGTTTGTCGAATAATATATTTCACTGGTGAGTCTTTTTGTATATTAGTAAAAATAATTTGGTAGTTTTTATTATTAAACACAAAAGATGATACATCACCATTTCCAAAAGAGCGATCGATTGATTTGCCATCTGGCAAAGTCAAAGCTATATCAGCACTATTATTTCTACTACTAACAGATTTAACAGACACAATTAGTCCTGTTATAGGATCAATATCGCTTTCACCTGTTTTGATTTCTTTTATACCAGTATTACTATTTGGTGAAATTGTAGTTATATCTTTTCCTAGTTGTTGTCGAAGTTGGATATT
>CBCSVJ010000102.1:0-4922 GCA_965143545.1 uncultured Haemophilus sp.
AAGTGTATGCAAACGGTGGTTTAGAATATAACCGTTTGGGTAGCTTTGACGATACTAAAGTGAATAACTATGGCGCTAAAGTGGGCGTAGGTTACGAATTCTAATTTTCCTTTTGAAAAGTGCGGTTGATTTTCACCGCACTTTTTCTTTTGGATGTAAAAGTTTGTATCGTGTTAATCTATTTGTGATTAATTCATGTAGCAGTTAAAATCCTCAGTTCTAAATGAAATCGAGGATTTTTTATTTTTAGAGGTGAGAATATGATTATCGTTTATGGCATTAAAAACTGCGATACGGTAAAAAAAGCATTGAAGTGGTTAACTGAACATAGTATTGAACATAAATTGCATGATTACCGTGTAGATGGATTAGATACTCAATTCTTACAACTAGCAGAAGCACAATTTGGTTGGGAAAGCCTAGTCAATAAACGTAGTACAACTTGGCGTAATCTTGATGAAAATGTGAAAAATACACTCTCAAAGTCCACTGCACTTTCCGTATTAGCTGAAAATCCAACGTTAATTAAACGACCGATTATTTTGCAAGATGGTAAGACATTGATTGGCTTCAACGAAAAAGAATATAGCGCAGCATTTGCTTAAAAGAACAGTATTTCTTAGGAGTTTTTATGAAAGAAAAAGTGATTTCTTTGGCACAAGATCTCATTCGTCGCCCCTCTATTAGCCCAAATGATGAGGGCTGTCAGCAAATGATTGCGGAACGTTTAGAAAAACTCGGCTTTCAAATTGAATGGATGCCTTTCAACGATACGTTAAATTTATGGGCGAAGCATGGTAGTGGTGAGCCGGTTATCGCCTTTGCTGGGCATACCGATGTGGTACCGACCGGAGATGAAACGCAATGGACTTATCCGCCGTTTTCTGCCGAAATTGTGGATGATATGCTTTATGGTCGTGGTGCGGCAGATATGAAAGGCTCATTGGCAGCAATGATTGTAGCGGCGGAAGAATATGTGAAAGCCAATCCGAATCATAAGGGGACGATTGCTTTGTTGATTACTTCTGACGAAGAAGCTGCCGCGAAAGATGGTACCGTGCGTGTTGTCGAAACCTTAATGGCGCGCGGTGAGAAAATCACTTATTGCATGGTAGGCGAGCCGTCTAGCTCGAAAACATTGGGTGATGTGGTTAAAAATGGCCGTCGTGGGTCGATTACAGGTAATCTCTACATTCAAGGTATTCAAGGTCATGTAGCTTATCCTCATTTAGCGGAAAACCCAATTCATAAAGCCGCCCCTTTCTTGCAGGAATTAACCACCTATCAATGGGATAATGGCAATGAATTTTTCCCGCCGACCAGTTTGCAAATTGCTAATATTCATGCAGGCACTGGGAGTAATAATGTCATCCCTGGTGAGCTTTATTTGCAATTCAATTTACGTTATTGTACGGAAGTTACAGACGAAATTATTAAGCAGAAAGTGGCAGAAATGCTCGAAAAGCATGGCTTGAAATACCGTATGGATTGGAATTTATCGGGTAAACCATTTTTAACGAAACCGGGCAAATTATTAGATGCGTTAACGATGGCTATTGAGCAAAAAACCGGTATTGCACCACAAGCAGAAACTGGCGGTGGTACCTCTGACGGACGTTTTATTGCATTGATGGGCGCTGAAGTTGTAGAGTTTGGCCCGCTTAATGCAACGATTCATAAAGTGAATGAATGTGTAAACGTTGATGATCTTGCCAAGTGCGGTCAAATTTATCATCAAATGTTAGTAAATTTATTGGACAAGTAAGATGAAATTAACGCCAGAAATGTTAACCGGCAAATCTCGTGAACATTTGATCAATTTGCCTACACCTCATTCTCCGAATCATTTTTTGCAAGCAGAGGCAATGAAAGCGTTTCAAGGATTGCAGCAAAGTGCAGTCAAAAATGGCTTTAATTTGCAACCTGCGAGTAGCTTTCGTGATTTTGAACGTCAACAACTCATTTGGAACGGTAAATTTAACGGTGAACGCAAGGTTCATGATGATGCGGGAAATCCATTAGATTTAGCGTTGTTAGATGATTGGCAAAAAGCACAGGCCATTTTACGTTGGTCAGCGCTCCCAGGGGGAAGTCGTCATCATTGGGGAACAGAAATCGATATTTTTGATCCTGATCTTTTGCTTCAAGGTCAATCTTTACAACTTGAACCTTGGGAATATGAAAAGGGGGGGTATTTCTTTGAACTTAGTGAATTTCTCACTGAAAATCTATCGCATTTAGATTTTGTTTTGCCATTTATCAGTCAACCAGAAGGTAAAAAAATCGGCCGAGAGCCTTGGCATATCAGCTATTTACCGTTGGCAGAGCAGGCTTCACGATTATTTACGCCAGATGTGCTATTGCAAGTTTGGCAGCATGAAATCGTAGCTGGAAAAGAAACGTTAATTGAACATTTACCAGAGATTTTTGAGCTATATGTGGTTTAACAAAAAACGCAGCAAGTCGCTGCGTTTTTTTATGGTTTGATTAATTCTTTTTATTCTTTTCTAAGGATTTGTGCTGAATCTTCACATCCTTACCTTTAGCTTGGAAATATTCACCAATTTGTTGAGCGATATAAACAGAACGATGTTTACCACGCGTACAACCAATGGCAATGGTGAGATAGCTTCGATTATTTTGCTCTAACATCGGTAACCACGTTTCAATGTAATTACGCGTTTGGTAGATAAAATTATTCACTTCATCATGCGCAAGTAAAAATTGTGCAACAGGTTCATCAAGCCCCGTCATTGGGCGCAGTTCTGGGTTCCAGTGCGGGTTAGGTAGAAAACGCACATCAAAGACATAATCAGCATCAAGTGGAATGCCATATTTAAAGCCAAACGATTCAACCACGATCTTAAGTTCTTTATCTGTATTACCGCGTAAAACTTCTCTTAAACGTTCAGATAAGGCATGAGTCGAAAGTGGTGCAGTATCAATAATAAAATTAGCATGTTGAATTAAAGGCTCAAGCTGCTGATATTCTAAATCAATCGCTGATTCAAGCGGGAGATCTTGAGCCGAAAGGGGATGAAGACGACGTGAATCACTGTAACGGCGAATGAGTGTACTGCGATCGCTGTCCAGAAAGATGATTTTGACGGAATAAGAGGCTTGAATATCAGTCAAAATTTTGTCTAAATCAGCACTGGAATGAGGAAGATTTCGAATATCAAGGCTGATCGCAACAGCCGATTGAGTGTTAGCGAGAATCTGCGTGAGTTGAGGAAGTAAATTGAGAGGAAGATTATCCACGCAATAATAGCCCATATCTTCCAAGGCCCTTAATGCGACAGATTTCCCCGCACCGGAGCGACCGCTGATAATAATAATTTCCATCTGCGTGATTCCTTATGGTTGGTAGGTTAGGTTATACCCCTTGAGGTTCAATATTATCTAAATTTGTGTCATCCTCAGATTCCTCTGAATGATCGGCACATTCAAAAATTTGCCAAATTTCATCCGCACTTTGTGCTGAACGAAGTTGTTTTATTAAGTTTTTATCAGTTAATTTTTCATTGAGCTCTGCGAGAACAGGAATATATTCTTGGCAGAGATTTTCAGGTACAAGCACAGCAAAAACGATATCCACGGGTTTATTATCTGCAGCATCATAATCAACAGGACCATCTAATTGCATAAATACCGCTAGGATTTTATCTGAGGCCGTTGCAGGTAACTTGGCTTTAGGCATAGCGACACCATTGCCTAATCCTGAATTACCTAATTTTTCCCGTTCAAACAAACATTCAAAACATGCTTGTTCACCATTTTCGCAGTGAAGTTTTTCCACAACGAACGAGGCAATAGATTCAAATAATCGTTTCTTGCTAGAAAAAGCAACCCCCTGACGAATATCATCAGGGGAGAGCAATGTCGTAAATTTCATAGGTTATAGTTTAAATTGTTCGCCTAAATAGACACGTTTAACGTGCTCATCATTCATGACTTCTTCCGGTGTGCCGGTCGCGATAATTTTTCCTTCGCCAACAATATAAGCTCGTTCACAAACATCAAGGGTTTCGCGTACGTTATGGTCGGTAATTAACACGCCTAAACCACGATTGCGGAGATCTGTGATGATTTTCTTAATATCCGTAACCGAAATTGGGTCCACACCGGCAAAAGGTTCATCTAATAAAATAAATTTTGGATTTGCTGCTAATGCACGCGCAATTTCCACTCGGCGACGTTCACCACCTGAAAGAGATTGCCCCAGGCTATCACGAATATGGCCAATGTTGAACTCATCAATTAACTCATCCGCTCTCTCTCGGCGTTGCTCAGCGGTGAGATCTTTACGAATTTCTAATACCGCCATAAGATTTTCATACACCGTTAAACGACGGAAAATAGAGGCTTCTTGTGGTAAATAGCCAATTCCTCGGCGAGCACGTTCATGCATAGGTAATACGCTAATATCATCGCCATCAATGGTGATTTTTCCCTGATCATGACGCACTAAACCGACGACCATGTAGAAAGTAGTGGTTTTACCTGCACCATTTGGACCAAGTAGGCCAACAATTTCATTGGAGTTTACGGTTAAACTCACATCAGAAACCACTTTTCGGCTCTTATAGCTTTTTGCGAGAAATTCAGCTTGTAATACAGACATCGGTTATTTTTTACCTTTTTGTTGTAATTGGGTCGGAATTAAGACGGTTTGCACACGTGATTTTCCATTACCATTGGCTTTTAACTGTTGTTTTTTCACATCATAAGTGATGCGTTCACCGTTAATTTTGCTATCTAATTGTTTTAATTCAGCATTACCGGTCAATGTTAAGAATTCAGTGCCTAAATCGTAGTGAACTTTATTCGCTCTACCGTCAACAGGCTTACCATCATCAAGTTGTTGGTGGAAGGTAACAGGGCTACCAAATGCTTCAACAGTTTCTTTTTTACCTGAATTT
>CBCSVJ010000103.1:0-4907 GCA_965143545.1 uncultured Haemophilus sp.
TACAACAAACGCCCCGATATAGCTAATCATATTTAATTCTGGCGCGGCAAAATTCTCAGGGCTCACATAATGGGCAAGATGGGCAAAGAAAATGGTAAAGAGTGGTACTAAGGTTATCACTACGCTTACTTTAGAAACTTCCCAACGATTAAGCGCCTCAGCATAAGCCCCATAACCAAATAACGTATTCAAGCAGCAATAAACAAAACAACCGAATGCAAACGGGGTGAGGTTACTTACTTGTGAAAATTCAGCTACAGGTGTAAAGACTAAAAGACAGCCGAAATACATCATTAATAAAATTTGTTGCGAACTAAAACGACGGAGCATAAGCTTTTGTGCCATACCATAAGCTACCCAAACTAATGAAGCAGTCAGGCTGAGCAAAACACCTGTTAAATAACCACTCTCTCCTTTAAACACCTCAAGCTTGTCATTAAAGAAAAGCACCAACCCAGCCAATAACAAACCTAAACCAATCTTTTGATGTAATCCGAGCTTTTCTTTAAAGACAAAAATACCGCAAATTAACATACCAAAAGAAGAAAAATGAATAAAAATTTGAGCTGAAGAAGGATCGATAAAATTAAGTGAGCTATTAAATAAAAAGAAATTACCCGCTAATCCTGCTACACCGATGAGTACAAGCCAAATAAAACGACCACCTTTCGAAAATTGTGGTAATTTTTTCTTGTAACCTAACAGAATCAATAGTGCAAGAGAAGCTACCGCAAATCGATACCAAACGATCGTTTGTGGTGTCATCACTGACAGAACCTGTTTTAACGCAATAGGTAAAGATCCCCACGCCATCGCTGTAATTAAAGCGAAGAGAAAACCTAAAAGCGGTTGTTGTTTCATGATATCTTCCTTTATTTTACTAAAGTGCAGTTAGGAATTAAGATAAATTTCGACTAAGAAATATCAAGATAAGCAATAGTGCCAGAATAACAAATGTGATTGATGATTGTAAATTACTGATAAAAAAGAAAACGCCCCACAGATAATGCGGGGCGTTTATCAAATCAGATGTAAAATTATTCAGTTACAATACTTACGTATTTACGGCTTTTCTCGCCTTTCACTTCAAATTTTACTTTACCGTCAGCGGTAGCAAATAAGGTGTGGTCACGGCCCATACCTACGTTGTTACCTGCGTGGAATTTAGTACCACGTTGACGTACAATGATGCTACCTGCTAATACAGATTCGCCACCGAAACGTTTAACACCAAGGCGTTTAGCTTCAGAATCACGACCGTTACGAGTTGAACCACCAGCTTTTTTAGTTGCCATCTACTTGATCTCCTCTGAAATTATGCTTGAATCCCAGTGATTTTCACTTCTGTGAACCACTGACGATGACCTTGTTGTTTACGGCTGTGTTTACGACGACGGAACTTAACGATTTTAACTTTATCGCCACGACCTTGTGCCACAACTTCAGCCACTACTTTCGCGCCAGCTACTACTGGTGCACCAATTTTAACATCTTCACCATTAACGACCATCAACACTGAGTCGAACTCAACTGTTGCGCCAGTTGCAAGTTCAAGTTTTTCTAAACGAACTACTTGACCTTCGCTCACACGGTGTTGTTTACCGCCACTTTGGAAAACTGCGTACATAAATACTCCGCTATAAATTGTGCTTCTCCGTTACTATTTTCGGTCCGCACTTCAAAATTCATATAAATAGGTCGCAAATTCTACGGAAAAAACAACTCGATCGCAAGCACTTATTTGCAATAAAATAAAAAAAAGCGCTTTTCCTCGAGTTTAATTTCAGAAACCCTGAAAAATCGGGTAAAATTCACCGCACTTTTCTTTTATATACACAACCATCGAACCAAATGAAGATGAACAAACAAGATTTAATGGATATGCATGCAATCCAAGCATTAACAGATGCGGATATGCAGAAAGTCAACCAAGCCATTTTAGCACAAATTAACTCCGATGTGCCGATGGTTAATCAGCTTGGTTTTTATATTGTGCAAGGTGGCGGAAAACGTATTCGACCACTTATTGCGGTTTTAGCGGCGCGTGCATTAGGCTATGAAAGCGATAAAGTGGCGACTTGTGCTACCTTTGTAGAATTTATTCACACGGCTTCTTTATTACATGATGATGTGGTAGATGAATCGGATATGCGTCGTGGTCGAGCAACGGCAAACTCTGCCTTTGGTAATGCGGCTAGCGTATTAGTGGGAGACTTCATTTATACTCGCGCATTCCAATTAGTGGCGCAGTTACAATCGCTAGATATTCTTCGCATTATGGCGGACGCCACCAATGTGTTGGCAGAAGGTGAAGTTCAACAATTAATGAACGTGAATGATCCCGATACCACAGAAGAAAGCTATATGCGTGTGATTTATAGTAAAACGGCACGCTTATTTGAAGTGGCAGCACAATCTGTGGCGATTGTTGCGGGCGCTGAAAAATCAATTGAAACCGCATTTCAAGAATATGGTCGTTATCTTGGTACCGCATTCCAATTAGTAGATGACGTGCTAGATTACAGCGCAAACGCTGCAGCATTAGGTAAAAATGTGGGTGACGACCTCGCCGAAGGTAAGCCTACTCTTCCTTTATTACACGCAATGCGTCACGGCAACCCACAACAAGCCGCGCTTATTCGCGAAGCCATTGAACAAGGCGGAAAACGTGATGCAATTGATGAAGTGCTTGCGATTATGGCAGAACATAAATCCCTCGATTATGCAATGGATCGTGCGAAACAAGAAGCCCAAAAAGCGGTTGATGCCATTGCCTTATTACCTGAAAGCGAATACAAAAAAGCCTTAATTTCACTGGCTTATTTATCGGTAGACCGAACTTATTAATATGACTGAAGAACAAATTCAACCGCAAAGTGCGGTCGATTCTCAACCTAAATTTCAAAAACCACGTAAACAAAAAGTGCGCAAGGATCCCAATGCGCCTTTTATTCGTGAAAAACTCGAATTACCCGAAGGACATAATAAGTTACTTCTCCACTCCTGCTGTGCGCCTTGCTCAGGTGAAGTGATGGAAGCCATTTTGGCCTCGGGTATTGAATTTACGATTTATTTTTACAACCCGAATATTCATCCATTAAAAGAATATTTAATTCGTAAAGAAGAAAATATCCGCTTTGCCCAAAAATTTGGGATTCCGTTTATTGATGCTGACTACGATCGCCAACAATGGTTTGATCGCGCAAAAGGTATGGAATGGGAACCTGAACGTGGCATCCGTTGCACCATGTGTTTTGATATGCGTTTTGAAAAAGCGGCTGAATATGCTCATGAACATGGTTTCCCTGTATTTACCAGCTGTCTTGGTATTTCTCGCTGGAAAGACATGGATCAAATTAATGGTTGTGGTCAGCGTGCTGCTGAAAAATATGATGATGTAATTTATTGGGATTACAACTGGCGTAAAGCTGGCGGATCGCAACGCATGATCGAAATCAGTAAACGTGAACGTTTTTATCAACAGGAATATTGTGGTTGTGTTTATTCTTTACGAGACAGCAATAAATGGCGTGAAGAAACAGGGCGACAAAAAATTGAAATTGGTAAACTCTATTACACGCCCGATTAAAAACTCATAAAAAAAGAACCGCACTTTCAACATGCGGTTCTTTTTTATTTAATCGACGATAAGGCGCCCACCTAATGCATTCTCTAAAGAATGATCTAATTGTTGAATTCGCGTACATAACACGTTTTCAATCTGGGCATTTTTATTCTTTTCTTGGGTTAATTCAAAACTTAAATTCAAGGCAACAATAGAAAGCACACGGTCTAATTGCAATAAACCTGTACGCTCCTTCATTTCAGACACTTGAAGATCTAAATTGCGCGCTGCTTGACGCAAAATCTCTTCTTGTTCGGCAGGGACATTCAAGCGCAGCACTTGCCCTAATACAACAACTTCAACCAGTTTTAATGACATGTTATTCCCTTATGTTGAATGCTCAAGTGGTCCTATTATGCCACAGCCAAATGCCTTCGTCATAATTTTTACGTTTAATTGACCGCTCTTTATCCGTTCGCCCCATTTCGCAATTTACGCTATAATGCGACACTTTTCATTATTTTTGGACGGAATATTTATGCCAACTATCGCTCCTAATCCATTAGTCCTAGTGGACGGTTCATCTTATTTATATCGTGCTTTTCATGCCTTTCCGCCACTCACCAATTCAGCTGGTGAGCCGACTGGCGCCATGTACGGTGTATTAAATATGCTCAAAAGCCTGATTTCGCAAGTGCAACCGAGCCATATTGCGGTGGTCTTTGATGCGAAAGGCAAAACTTTCCGTGATGAAATGTTTGAACAATATAAATCTCATCGTCCACCGATGCCCGACGACCTACGCAAACAAATTCAGCCGTTGCACGATATTATCCGTGCCCTTGGCATTCCTCTTTTAGTCATTGAAGGTGTTGAAGCTGATGATGTCATCGGTACTCTAGCGGTAGCGGCTTCCAAAGCCAATCAAAAAGTCTTAATCAGCACCGGCGATAAAGACATGGCGCAGCTAGTGGATGACAACATTATGTTGATCAACACCATGAATAATACCCTATTAGATCGCGAGGCCGTGATTGAAAAATACGGTATTCCACCAGAACTCATCATCGATTACTTAGCGCTAATGGGCGATAGCGCCGATAATATTCCAGGCGTAGCGGGTGTCGGTGAAAAAACCGCACTTGGTCTCTTGCAAGGTATCGGCAGCATGGCAGAAATTTATGCCAACTTAGACAAAGTGGCTGAATTGCCAATTCGTGGGGCAAAAAAATTAGGTGATAAATTATTGACTGAAAATGAAATGGCCGATTTATCCTATCGTCTTGCCACCATCAAAACTGATGTGGATCTCGATATCTCACCAGAACAACTCACCCTTGGT
>CBCSVJ010000104.1:0-4881 GCA_965143545.1 uncultured Haemophilus sp.
GGAAATAACGGCAGTGAAAGGAGCGACAATTCTCTTTGAACAGCGGTTAGTTCGTGAGGCAGTGGTGTTATCAAAGGCTACTGTTAAGGTAGCCTGTGTTGATCTAGGCAAAATGAAACCTGTCGCAATTCCTGAAGAATTAAAAGCGGCATTTTTAAAGTAAATAACTTTTCGGAGTATGCAATGACTGCAGAATTGAACTTTTTAGATCTTTTTCTAAAAGCGAGTATCGTTGTTCAACTTGTAATTGTGATCTTAATTTCGTTCTCAATTATTTCTTGGGCAATCATCATTCAACGTAGCCGTATTTTGACGAGTGCGTTAAAAGAAGCGAACACTTTTGAAGATCGTTTCTGGTCTGGTGAAGATTTAAATAAACTTTATGATGGTTTATCTAATCGTCGTGAAGTATTAACAGGTAGCGAACAAATTTTCTTTGTCGGCTTTAAAGAATTCTCTCGCTTAAAACAAGTGAATGCGAATGCACCAGAAGCAATCATCAAAGGTACGACTCGTGCGATGAACCTTGCGATGAATCGTGAAGTAGAAGCGCTTGAAAGTCGTGTACCTTTCTTAGCAACAGTGGCTTCTGTAAGTCCATATATTGGTTTATTTGGTACCGTTTGGGGGATCATGCACGCATTTATGGCATTAAGTGGTGCGAAACAGGCAACATTACAAATGGTTGCTCCAGGTATCGCAGAAGCCTTGATCGCAACCGCAATCGGTTTGTTTGCGGCGATTCCAGCTGTAATGGCGTATAACCGTTTAAGCTTACGTGTTAATGCGATTGAACAAAATTATGGTAACTTCATTGATGAATTCACCACAATTTTACATCGTCAAGCTTTTGGTAAAGCGCTCCATTAAAAATAAATGAAAAATTGACCGCACTTGATAAATTAAAAAAAGTGCGGTGGATTTTAGCGAAGTTTTAGAGGAAATTATGGCTCGTCGTCAGCGTAAAGACATTAAATCTGAAATTAACATCGTGCCATTTCTCGATGTTCTTTTAGTTTTGGTGTTAATTTTTATGGCAACCGCGCCGATTATCAGTCAGAGTGTTCAAGTGGAACTCCCTGATTCGGTGCAAAGTCAAAATGTATCAAATGAAGATAAAACACCGGTTATCTTAGAAGTAGCGGGTGTAGGGCAGTATTCGATTTCTATTGGTGGTCAACGCCAAGAAGGCCTTAACGAAGAAATGGTAACCCAATTATCAAAACAAGAATTTGATAAAGACAATAACACAATGTTCTTAGTGGGCGGAGCAAAAGATGTACCTTATGAAGAGGTGATTAAAGCACTGAATTTACTACATCTTGCCGGCATTAAGTCTGTGGGTTTAATGACCAACCCGATTTAAGAATAAGTAGGTAAAACCGTGCAGAATAATCGACGAAAAAAACGTGCAAATGAGTTTGTCATCTCTATTGCGATGCACCTTGCATTGTTTGCTTTGTTGATTTGGAGCTCTCTTTATCAAACCGTTGAAATAATGGGTGGTGGAGAAGGTGAAGGTGATGCCATGGGAGCTGTGATGGTCGATACTGGCAGCGCAGCGCAAGAATGGGGACGTATTCAACAACAGAAAAAAGGTCAAACTGATAAACAGAAAAAACCAGAACCTGTAGTCGAAGAGAAAAAACCAGAGCCTGAACCTGAACCAAATCAGCAAGAAATTGCGAAACAAGAAGAGATTAAGCGTCAGCAGGAAATTCAACGTCAAAAAGAACTTGAAAAACAAAAGCAGCAAGAAATTGAAAAGCAAAAACAGCAACAAGAACTTGCTCGTCAAGAGGCGTTAGAAAAGCAGAAACAAGCTGAAGAAGCGAAAGCAAAACAAGCAGCTGAAGCAGCGAAATTAAAAGCTGATGCAGAGGCAAAACGTTTAGAAGCTGCTGCTAAACAGGCAGAGGAAGAGGCAAAAGCTAAAGCGCAAGCTGAAGCTCAAAAAGCGAAAGAAAAAGCTGAAGCAGATGCTAAAGCCAAGGCTGAGGCAAAAGCGAAAGCGGATGCCGAAGCAAAAGCGAAGGCTAAGGCAGAAGCCGATGCGAAAGCCAAAGCGGAAGCCGATGCGAAGGCGAAAGCAAAAGCTGAGGCTGATGCAAAAGCGAAAGCCGATGCTGAGGCGAAAGCAAAGGCGGAAGCAAAAGCTAAAGCGGATGCAGAAGCGAAAGCGAAGGCTGATGCGAAAGCCAAAGCTGATGCAGCAAAACGTAAAGCAGATCAAGCGGCTTTAGATGACTTCATGAACGGCGGTGATGTCGGTGGTGGTAGTGCATCTAAAGGTGGTAATGCAAATAAAGGTGGTACACAAGGTAGTGGTGCAGGACTTGGTGCTGGAGATGGTGGTAAAGTTGGTGACCAATATGCGGGTGTCATTAAACGTGAAATTCAACGCCGTTTCTTAAAAGACCCAAGCTTTGCCGGTAAAGTTTGTAGCATTAAAATCCAGCTCGGTCGAGATGGTACTATTTTAGGCTACCAACGCGTTTCTGGACCTGATGATATTTGTACTGCAGCATTAAGTGCGGTAGCGAGAACGAAAAAAGTTCCAGCAGCACCATCTGATGCTATTTATGAGAAATATAAAGCGCCGACTATCGATTTTGATATCAATGCTCGATAATCGGTTTTAAGAAAGTAACAACGTTAAAATAAGGTGATTAAATGAAATTGATCAAACGTGTTATGGGGCTATTTGTGGTGATGTTTGCATTTGCAAGCACAGCAATGGCAGAAGATGAAGTTCGAATTGTGATTGATGAAGGTGTTGATGGCGCTCGTCCTATCGCAGTTGTTCCTTTCGCGGGTTCTGCACCTGAAAATATTGGTCAAATTGTTGCAGATGACTTACGTAATAGTGGTAAATTTAACCCAATTCCAGTAAGTCAAATGCCACAACAACCAACGACTGCAGCAGAAGTGAAACCAGAAGCTTGGACGGCTTTAGGTATTGATGCTGTTGTGGTAGGTCAAGTGACATCAACTGGTAGTGGTTATAACATTTCTTACCAATTGGTTGATACTGTAGGCGCGTCAGGTACACCTGGTGCAGTACTTGCACAAAATAGCTATACCGTGACTAATAAATGGTTACGTTACGGTGCGCACACTGTGAGTGATGAAGTATTTGAAAAATTAACCGGTATTCGTGGTGCATTCAGAACTCGCATTGCTTATGTAGTGCAGAAAAATGGTGGTTCACAACCTTATGAAGTTCGTGTAGCAGATTATGATGGTTACAACCAATTTATCGTAAATCGTAGCTCACAACCAATTATGTCTCCAGCTTGGTCTCCAGATGGTAAACGTTTAGCGTATGTATCTTTTGAGAACAAAAAATCACAACTTGTTGTACAAGACTTAGGTTCAGGTTCTCGTAAAGTTGTAGCTTCTTTCCCTGGACATAATGGTGCACCAGCATTCTCTCCAGACGGTTCTAAACTCGCATTTGCTTCTTCACAAGATGGTTTATTAAACATCTATGTAATGAGCTCAAATGGTGGTACACCGACTCAATTAACTCGCGGTGCGGGTAATAATACAGAACCATCATGGTCTCCAGATGGTAGCTCAATTCTCTTTACTTCAGA
The DNA here is from genome assembly GCA_965143545.1 of uncultured Haemophilus sp. GTDB lineage: Bacteria > Pseudomonadota > Gammaproteobacteria > Enterobacterales > Pasteurellaceae > Haemophilus_D. Next base: position 3,600 of record CBCSVJ010000104.1, read on the forward strand.
TAGAAGTGGTTCACCACAAGTTTATCGCATGAGCGCAAGCGGTGGTGGTGCATCACCAGTTGGTGGTCGCGGTAGTGCACAAATCAGTAGTGATGGTAAAACACTTGTGATGATCAACGGTAATAACAACGTGGTGAAACAAGATCTCACCAGCGGTAGTTCTGAAGTATTAAGTACATCTTTCTTAGGTGAAAGCCCAAGTATTTCTCCTAACGGTATCATGATTATTTACAGCTCTACACAAGGGCTAGGAAAGGTGTTACAATTAGTTTCTGCAGATGGTCGCTTTAAAGCGAGTCTTCCAGGAAGTAATGGCCAAGTGAAATTTCCAGCTTGGTCTCCATACTTGACTAAATAAAAAAACTCATTGAGGAGAAATCTAATGAACAAATTTGTTAAATCATTATTAGTTGCTGGTTCAGTAGCTGCATTAGCAGCATGTAGCTCATCAAACAACGATGCAGCAGGCAACGGTGCTAACAACGGTCAAACTTTCGGTGGTTACTCTGTTGAAGATCTTCAACAACGTTACAACACCGTTTACTTCGGTTTCGACAAATTCAACATCGAAGGTGAATACGTTCAAATCTTAGATGCTCACGCTGCATACTTAAATGCAACTCCAGCTTCTAAAGTTGTTGTTGAAGGTAACACTGACGAACGTGGTACTCCAGAGTACAACATCGCTTTAGGTCAACGTCGTGCTGATGCAGTTAAAGGTTTCTTAGCTGGTAAAGGTGTTGACGCTGGTAAAGTATCAACTGTTTCTTACGGTGAAGAAAAACCTGCAGTGTTAGGTCACGATGAAGCAGCATACTCTAAAAACCGTCGTGCAGTGTTAGCATACTAATTTTTAGAGAATTTTGATTCTTAGAAAAAGGGAGAGTAGAAATACTCTCCTTTTTTATTTGCCCTAAGATATTGTCAGAAATTGACGAGTATTCACGCAATTAACACAATTTCTTCAGATTTTTCTTGCGTCAGAAAATAAAATCGGTAATATACGCACCTGTTACGAAATGATGTGGGTCGTTAGCTCAGTCGGTAGAGCAGCGGACTTTTAATCCGTTGGTCGAAGGTTCGAATCCTTCACGACCCACCACTTTTATTTCGAAGATTTCCCAAATGGGTCGTTAGCTCAGTCGGTAGAGCAGCGGACTTTTAATCCGTTGGTCGAAGGTTCGAATCCTTCACGACCCACCACTTTTATTTCGAAGATTTCCCAAATGGGTCGTTAGCTCAGTCGGTAGAGCAGCGGACTTTTAATCCGTTGGTCGAAGGT
>CBCSVJ010000105.1:0-4875 GCA_965143545.1 uncultured Haemophilus sp.
TTCTCAGGTTTATTCGGTACTGCGCCAGCCGCTGTTTATATCGAATCAGCAGCAGGGACAGCCGCAGGTGGTAAAACTGGTATCACCGCTATCGTGGTCGGCGTATTATTCTTATTAATGTTATTCTTCCAACCACTTGCATTCTTAGTACCTGGTTATGCAACTGCTCCAGCATTAATGTATGTGGGCTTATTAATGCTAAGCAATGTAAGCAAATTAGACTTCGATGATTTCGTGGGTGCAATGAGCGGCTTAGTTTGCGCGGTATTCATCGTGCTAACGGCAAACATCGTAACCGGTATCATGCTTGGCTTTGCGGCATTAGTGATTGGTCGTATCGTGAGTGGCGAAATGAAAAAACTCAACATTGGCACAATTATCATCGCCATTGTACTTGTCACATTCTATGCTGGCGGCTGGGCGATTTAATTAAATACAATCTTGATAAGGCGAACGAATAGTTCGCCTTTTTTATTTCTAGCCTAAAAAACAATCGAAAAACCAACCGCACTTTTACTTTACAAATCCCTAAATCCGCCTAAAATACAGGCCTTTAATACGGCTTGCCAAAAGCAAGCTACTGACCTGAAATCAGACAAGAGAACATTATGACAACCCCATTTAAACCTGAATTACTCTCCCCTGCGGGCTCCCTTAAAAACATGCGCTACGCCTTCGCGTATGGTGCAGATGCCGTTTATGCAGGCCAACCTCGTTACAGCTTACGTGTACGTAACAATGAATTTAATCATGCCAATTTAAAAATCGGGATCGATGAGGCCCATGCGCTTGGCAAAAAATTCTATGTGGTCGTAAATATTGCACCGCACAACTCCAAACTCAAAACCTTTATTAAAGATTTACAACCTGTGATCGACATGGGCCCAGATGCCTTAATTATGTCTGACCCAGGCTTAATCATGTTGGTGCGTGAAAACTTCCCGGATATTGATATTCACCTTTCTGTACAAGCGAATGCGGTAAACTGGGCAACGGTAAAATTCTGGAAACAAATGGGGTTAACCCGTGTGATTTTATCGCGCGAATTATCCATTGAAGAAATTGCCGAAATTCGCCAACACGTGCCCGATATCGAACTCGAAATTTTCGTACATGGCGCGTTATGCATGGCCTATTCCGGTCGTTGTTTGCTTTCTGGCTATATCAACAAACGAGATCCAAACCAAGGCACTTGCACCAATGCTTGCCGTTGGGAATACAAAATGGAAGAAGGCACGACGGATGAAGTGGGCAACATCGTACCGAAAATCGATCCCGCTCAACAAATCGAAGTGAAAAATGTGGCGCCAACCTTGGGTGAAGGTGCGGTAACGGATAAAGTCTTCCTTTATACTGAATCACAAAAGCCCGATGAACAAATGACGGCATTTGAAGATGAGCACGGCACTTACTTTATGAACTCAAAAGATCTGCGTGCCGTACAACACGTGGAAAAATTGACCGCACTTGGCGTCCATTCTTTAAAAATTGAAGGTCGTACTAAATCATTCTATTACTGCGCTAGAACGGCACAAGTTTACCGCAAAGCCATTGATGACGCGGCTGCGGGCAAACCATTTGATGAAAGCTTAATGGACACGTTGGAATCCCTTGCTCATCGTGGTTATACCGAAGGTTTCTTACGTCGCCATACGCACGATGAATACCAAAATTACGAATATGGCTACTCAATCTCAGAACGCCAACAATTTGTCGGTGAATTTACTGGTAAACGTAATGAACAAAGCATGGCTGAAGTGGCGGTGAAAAATAAATTCTTGCTTGGTGATGAAGTGGAAATGATGACTCCACAAGGCAACATCATCTTTAAGATTGAAAAAATGCTCAATCGCAAAAACGAAAATGTGGAAGCTGCACTCGGCGATGGCCACTTTGTCTTTTTAGATGTGCCACAAGACATCCAACTTGATTATGCGTTGCTAATGCGTAACCTGGTCAACACCAATACGCGCAATCCACACAACTAGTTGTTAAAAAATTGTTGCATTTGTTAATAAGTGTACTATAATACATCCCATACCTGATTTGTTAATTCAACAACTCATAGTATGACTCCAAATATTTTGCCCTTTCACCTTTTTGAAAGGGCTTTTTTTCTTGTTCTTTCCTCCGAATAGCTCTAGACTATGCCCCATTTTTAGCTTTCATTATTTACAATTATGCGTGTTTCTGACTTTCATTTTGACTTACCAGATGAGCTGATTGCTCGTTACCCTAAAGAAGATCGCTCTTCTTGTCGCTTGTTACAACTCAATGGCGAAAACGGGGAAATTTCTCACCGCACTTTTACGGATGTATTGGATTTAATCGACGAAGGGGATTTGTTGATTTTTAACAATACGCGGGTGATCCCTGCGCGTATGTTTGGTCGTAAAGCCAGTGGCGGAAAAATTGAAGTGTTGGTTGAACGTGTTTTAAGTGAACATCATTTCTTAGCGCATATTCGCTCATCAAAAGCCCCGAAAGAAGGTGCAGAATTATTTTTAGGCGAAGATAAGCTAGGAGAAAATAATGGCGTAAAAGCCATTATGGTTGGTCGTCAAGATACCCTTTTTGAAGTGGAATTAGCGGATAAAAGTCGCAATGTGCTTGATGTGTTACAAGAAATCGGTCATATGCCTTTGCCACCTTATATTGATCGCCCAGATGAAGAAGCGGATCAAGAATGCTATCAAACCGTGTATAACAAAGTGCCTGGTGCAGTGGCTGCGCCAACGGCTGGCTTGCATTTTGATGATGAGCTTTTACAAAAATTACACGAAAAAGGCGTTAATTTTGAATTTGTAACTTTGCATGTGGGCGCAGGTACATTCCAACCCGTACGAGTTGAAAATATCGAAGATCACATTATGCACGCGGAATATGTGGAGCTTTCTCAAGAAGTCTGCAATGCCATTATTGAAACGAAGAAAGCGGGTAAACGTGTCATTGCGGTAGGCACAACATCAGTGCGTTCTGTCGAAACGGCTGCCCTATCGGCAGAAGAAAATGGCAACCCAGATTTAATTGAACCTTATTTTTCTGATACGTCTATTTTTATTTACCCGGGCAAATCATTCCGTGTGGTGGATGCATTGATTACTAACTTCCACTTACCAGAAAGCACATTGATTATGTTGGTGTCTGCCTTCGCAGGCTTTAGCCACACCATGAATGCCTATAAAAGTGCGGTCGAAAATCGCTATCGTTTTTTCAGTTATGGCGATGCGATGTTCATTACTAAAAATCCCAATGTGAAAGGCTTAGAATAAGTGGTTTGACTTATTTTCAACCAACTCATAAAATACCTATCAAGAAGCCTGTACTAACAGGCTTTTTTATTGAACAACAACCTACGAACTGTTTATTCGTTGAGGAAAAAAATGAAATATGAATTAGATAAAACCAGCGGCAGTGCTCGTCGTGGTCGCTTGGTATTTGAACGTCCACAAGGTACGTTCACCGTTGAGACCCCTGCGTTTATGCCAGTGGGCACTTATGGCACCGTAAAAGGCATGACGCCTGAAGAAGTGCGTGCGACAGGTGCAGAAATTTTATTGGGTAACACCTTCCATTTATGGCTTCGTCCTGGACAGGAAGTGATGCGTAAACACGGTGATTTGCACGACTTTATGCAATGGCATCGTCCGATTTTGACTGACAGTGGCGGTTTCCAAGTATTTAGTTTAGGTAAATTACGTAAAATCACCGAAGAAGGCGTAAAATTCCAAAACCCAATTAACGGTGAGCGTATTTTCCTTTCGCCTGAAAAATCCATGGAAATTCAATATGATTTAGGTTCTGACATCGTGATGATTTTCGATGAATGTACGCCTTATCCAGCGACTTTCGATTATGCGAAAAAATCCATGGAAATGTCTCTTCGTTGGGCGAAGCGTAGTCGCGATCGCTTTGATGAATTAGGCAATAAAAATGCGCTATTCGGTATTATTCAAGGCGGCGTATTTGAAGAATTACGCAAAGTATCACTAGAAGGTTTAGTGAATATTGGCTTTGACGGTTATGCGGTGGGCGGTTTAGCGGTAGGTGAACCAAAAGAAGACATGCACCGCATTTTAGAATACATCTGCCCACAAATCCCGGCTGATAAACCGCGTTATTTAATGGGCGTGGGTAAACCAGAAGATTTAGTGGAAGGTGTACGTCGTGGTATTGATATGTTCGACTGTGTAATGCCAACTCGTAATGCACGTAACGGCCATTTATTCGTGACTGATGGCATTGTCAAAATCCGTAATGCAAAATACCGTGATGATACCAGCCCGTTGGATCCTGAATGTGATTGCTACACCTGTAAAAACTACACCAAAGCGTATTTATATCATTTAGATAAATGCGGTGAAATTTTAGGTGCACGCTTAAATACCATTCACAATTTACGCTATTATCAACGTTTAATGGCGGAAATTCGCCAAGCTATCGAAGACGATCGTTTTGATGATTTTGTGGTGGAATTCTATGCTCGCATGGGCAAACCTGTTCCTCCATTACAATTAGCGGATAATTCATAATTGATGAAAGTGCGGTAGAAAAATGAAATGTTTTTTGACCGCACTTTTTAACAAAGGAAACCTTATGCAAATCCTCGAACCTCAACAATTTGCCACTTGGAATGAACCGATTGATATGCTTTATGCCTGTCATAGCAAAGTGAAACGCTTTTGCAAGCAGCTCACCATTCTTCCTGGTTATTTAGAAAAAAATGGCGTGAATCAAGCCGTATTAAATGATGTGAAAACCATATTGCAGTATTTTAATCATGCTGCACCTCTTCATCATGATGACGAAGAAAAAGACTTTTTCCCCGCTTTAATTGAAAAAGCGCCTCAAGCGAAAGAGTCGGTGGATGAATTA
>CBCSVJ010000106.1:0-4871 GCA_965143545.1 uncultured Haemophilus sp.
GAGTTAGTACTTGGGTTAGTGAATGCATTTAATGCTTTTGCATGCTTAATGATACCGCCGATATAATAAAGTGCGGTTTCAGAAAGGCCTGCATATTTATCACCTTGGAAAATGTTTTTGCCCTCTTTGCTTAATGACATATTACAGTGCATACCTGAACCATTATCACCCGTAATTGGTTTCGGCATAAAGCAAGCGGTTTTACCGTGTTCTAAGGCAACGTTTTGCACCACATATTTATAGATTTGTGTTTCATCTGCTTTTAAGGTTAAGCTATTGAATTTCGTTGCAATTTCGTTTTGACCAGCTGTTGCCACTTCATGGTGATGAGCTTCGATGACTAAGCCCATTTCTTCTAAAATTAAACACATTTCAGAACGAATATCGTGTGCCGTATCAATTGGTGCCACCGCACAATAACCACCTTTTTTCAATGGACGATAAGCATTGTTACCACCTTCATATTTTTTGTTGGTGTTCCAAGCGGCTTCAATATCATCAATGGCGAAAGAAGCGCGGTTCATTGATACATCAAAACGCACATCATCAAATAAGAAGAACTCTGGCTCTGGACCAAAGAATGCTTGATCAGCAATACCGGTTGAACGCATATAGTTTTCTGCACGAATAGCAATTGAACGCGGATCACGATCATAGCTTTGCATGGTTGTTGGCTCATAAACGCTACAACGAATTGAAAGTGTTGGGATCTGCGCAAATGGATCGACTACTGCAGTTTCAGCAATTGGCATTAAAAGCATATCGGCTTTGTTAATGGTTTTCCAACCTTCAACAGAAGAGCCATCGAACATTTTGCCATCTTCAAACATATCTTCATCGACAAGACTAACCGGGATGGAAACACCGTGTTCTTTACCTTTAATGTCGGTGAAACGAAGTAGCACAAACTTAATATCGTTCTCTTCGATCAGTTTGAATACGTTGGCAATTGCATTTGCATTAGGCATAAGGAGTCCTCTATTTTGCTATGTATATAATCTTTATAAAAATTAAAAAAGCATTATAACGCAATCGCTTGCCTTTTTCATAAGATTTATTTTATCCCATGGCATAGCAGAGCAGCGAAATATCGTGTATAATTTTTGCCCTTTCGAGATTCTCGTAGAGTGGGTTTACTCACTAATTCAAACTACTTGGACTATTCGGTGGCATAAAAATTCCACCCTACAAAACTTAAACTTTAAGAACGTAATAAATGAAAAACGACATTGATATTAATAAATTGCGCAATATCGCAATTATCGCTCACGTTGACCATGGTAAAACCACCCTCGTTGACAAACTCCTTCAACAATCCGGTACATTTGAATCAACTCGTGGTGATGTTGATGAACGCGTAATGGACTCAAACGATCTTGAAAAAGAACGTGGTATTACCATTCTTGCAAAAAATACCGCAATTAACTGGAATGGTTATCGCATTAACATCGTAGATACCCCAGGACACGCCGACTTCGGTGGTGAAGTGGAACGTGTACTTTCTATGGTAGACTCTGTACTTTTAGTGGTAGATGCTTTTGATGGCCCAATGCCACAAACACGTTTCGTGACCCAAAAAGCCTTTGCTCACGGTTTAAAACCAATTGTGGTTATCAACAAAGTTGACCGTCCAGGCGCACGTCCTGATTGGGTTGTGGATCAAGTATTCGATTTATTCGTTAACCTTGGTGCAACCGATGAGCAATTAGACTTCCCAATTATCTATGCTTCAGCATTAAATGGTGTTGCGGGTCTCGAACACGAAGAATTAGCGGAAGATATGACGCCGTTATTTGAAGCGATCGTTCAACACGTTGAACCGCCAAAAGTAGAACTTGATGCACCATTCCAAATGCAAATCTCACAATTAGACTATAACAGCTATGTGGGTGTTATCGGTATCGGTCGTATCAAACGTGGTGCAATCAAACCAAATCAACCTGTAACGATTATTGATGGTGAAGGCAAAACTCGCCAAGGTCGTGTAGGGCAAGTATTAGGTCACCTTGGTTTACAACGTTATGAAGAAGATATCGCTTATGCAGGTGACATCATTGCGATTACCGGTTTAGGTGAATTAAATATTTCTGACACCCTTTGTGATATCAATGCGGTTGAAGCCTTACCTTCATTAACCGTTGATGAACCAACCGTAACCATGTTCTTCTGTGTAAACACCTCTCCGTTTGCAGGTCAAGAAGGTAAATATGTGACTTCTCGTCAAATTCTTGAACGTTTAAACAAAGAGTTAGTTCACAACGTGGCACTACGCGTAGAAGAAACACCAAACCCAGATGAATTTCGTGTTTCTGGTCGTGGTGAACTACACCTTTCTGTATTAATTGAAAATATGCGTCGTGAAGGTTATGAGCTTGCGGTCTCTCGCCCTAAAGTAATCTATCGCGAAATCAACGGTAAAAAACAAGAGCCTTATGAGCAAGTAACTATCGATGTGGAAGAACAGCACCAAGGTTCTGTTATGGAAGCATTAGGTATCCGTAAAGGTGAAGTTCGTGACATGATGCCAGATGGCAAAGGTCGTGTACGTTTAGAATACATCATCCCTAGCCGTGGCTTAATCGGTTTCCGTGGTGAATTCATGACAATGACGTCAGGTACTGGTTTACTTTACTCTAGTTTCGATCACTACGATGACATCAAACCAGGTGAAATTGGCCAACGTAAAAATGGTGTGTTAATTTCTAACGCGACAGGTAAAGCATTAGCTTATGCGCTATTTGGTTTACAAGAGCGTGGTAAATTAATGATCGAAGCTAACGTAGAGGTTTACGAAGGTCAAATCATCGGTATTCACAGCCGCACAAACGACTTAACGGTAAACTGTTTGCAAGGTAAAAAACTCACCAATATGCGTGCATCGGGTAAAGATGATGCCATCGTATTAACCACACCGGTAAAATTTACACTTGAACAAGCTATCGAGTTTATCGATGATGACGAGTTAGTGGAAGTGACACCAGAGTCGATCCGTATCCGTAAAAAACTCTTAACGGAAAACGATCGTAAACGTGCAAACCGTACGACAACCAGTACGAGCACACACTAATTAAAAACGTGCGGAAATTTGGCCGCACTTTTAAACAAACAAAAGGCGAACGTGATATTCGCCTTTTTATTTCATGATTAAAACTAGCCTAATCTGACTTTCTCGCCACCGAATTCATCGAGTAAGTTTTCTGTCAGTTTAGATAAAATCCCCGTCATCAATACAAAATCAGCATCAAAACGTTGCGCATAATCTTCTTTTAAAATATCCGCATTTTTCTCACGCACGGCATCGGCAAATTTTAAACGTTTGAGCGTGCAATCTTCATTAAACACAAAAGTCAGTGTGTCTTCCCATTCCAATGCGAGTTTACTCACCACTTTTTTGCCATCTTGTAAAAGCGCGAGAATCTCTTCATTTTCTAAAGGCTGTTTTTTGCAACGGATCACGCTGTCTTCTTGGCTTCCACGCAATTCAGCCTCTTCTAATGCCACCAACCAATGCGGGATTTTTTCCTGCAAAATCCAATCCGTTAAAATGGTCGAAGGTTCATTCGCAAAAGCCAACGGCACAACCGGTAAAGAACCAAGGGATTTGCGTAATAATGCCAAGGCATCTTCTGCACGTTTACTGGATGCCGCATCGACATGAACAAGGTTGTTCTCCGTATCAATCCATACGGCAGTTTGCTGATTTTTAGTGAATGCACGTGGTAATAAATTCATCACCACATCATCTTTTAACGTTTGTTTTTCCGTTTTCTTCAATTTGCGGTTTTCTTTTTGCTCAAGACTTTCAATGCGTTCATCTAATTCACGTTTCACCACATTCGCCGGCAACATTTTTTCTTCTTTTTTCGCAACTAACAAAATGTGTTTACCCACTAAAAAATGTAATAATTCGCTATCTTTCAACGGATTTGTCCAACCAAATTTACTTTGATCTTGTGAGCCACAAGGATGAAATTCGCAATCTGACAACTGGCGTTGTAATTCATTAAGATCCCAATCTAAGGGCTTAGTCAGCCTATATGACATTAAATTTTTAAACCACATCGTAACACTTCCTTCATAATAGGGTAAAATACGCGACATTGTAGCCCATAAACTCACGGGAAAAAATGATGCAACAGAAATTAATTGCCTTCATCGGCGGTGGCAATATGGCACAAGCGATTGTGTTAGGTCTATTAAAACAAGGTTATCCAGCCGATAAAATTATTGTGAATGATCCGAACGAAGAGAAACGTGCTTTTTTTGCTCAATATGGCGTCGCGGTTTCTACGGATAACGATCAATCCATCACACAATCTCAAGTAGTCTTATTTGCGGTTAAACCGCAAGTCTTCGCTGATGTCTGCAAGCCATTAAGTGCGGTTGATTTTTCTGATAAATTAATCATTTCTATTGCTGCGGGTATTTCGACTGCTCGATTAGCCGAACTCATTCCAACAGCAAAATCCATTGTTCGCGTGATGCCAAATACGCCTGCATTAGTGGGTGAAGGCATGGCTGGCTTATTTGCGGACAAAAACACGCCTGAAATTGACCGCACTTTTGCGGAAGATTTACTTTCAGCTGTAGGGAAAACCACTTGGGTGACGAATGAAGATCAAATGCATGCAGTCACCGCAGCATCTGGCAGTAGCCCTGCTTACTTCTTCCAATTTTTAGAGGCTATGCAACAAGGCTTAATAGAAACGGGCTTAGATGAAAAGCAATCTCGTGAACTCGTACAACAAGCTATGTTAGGCTCGGCGAAGCTGGTGATTGAAAACCCACAGACTACGCTTTCCACGTTACGAGAAAATGTGACCTCAACGGGCGGTACCACCGCAGCCGCATTAAATGTGTTCAATCAACAC
>CBCSVJ010000107.1:0-4822 GCA_965143545.1 uncultured Haemophilus sp.
AATTTTGTTACACTCAGTCCATCATTAAGATGAATTAAATATAGGAAAGCAAAATGAGTAAACTTTTTCCAAATGCCACTATTCGTACTTCTGCGCCATATCGTTTTGATATTGTTGGCAGTTTTTTACGTCCAGAGACTTTAAAACAGGCTCGTTACCAATGCAGCTGTGGTGATATTTCTTGTGCTGATTTAACGCAAGTTGAAGATGCAGAAATTGCTAAATTGGTAGAACATCAAAAAAATGTTGGATTACATGCGGTGACCGATGGTGAATTTCGTCGTACTTTTTGGCATTTGGATTTCTTAGCCGCATTAGATGGTGTGAAAGAAGTGGATGCTGAAAAATTCTCAGTGCAATTTAAACACGATAATGTACGTCCCAAAACATTAAAAATTGTAGATAAGATCGGCTTTTCAGAGAGCCATCCTTTCGTTGAACATTACCGCTCATTGCAAAAAATAGCAGGGGAGACTGAAGTCAAATTAACGATTCCTTCTCCGTCAATGCTTCATTTAATTTGTACCGTACGTGCTACAGATTATCAGCCAATTGAACGTTATAAAGATAACAATCAGTTGTTATTAGATGATATTGCTGATGCTTATATTGATGCGATGAATATATTCTATAAATTAGGCTGCCGCAATTTACAGTTGGATGATACCAGTTGGGGCGAATTTTGTGCTGAAGATAAACGTAAAACCTATACTGAACGCGGTTTAGATTTAGATCAAATTGCTAAAGATTATGTGTATATGTTAAACAAAATCGTAGCTGCGAAACCTGCTGATTTAGCGATTACAATGCATATTTGCCGTGGTAACTTCCGTTCAACTTGGTTCTCGGCAGGTGGTTATGAGCCTATCGCAGAAACTTTATTTGGTCATTGTAATGTAGATGGTTTCTTCTTGGAGTATGACAGTGATCGTGCAGGCGATTTCAAACCTTTACGCTTTATTAAGAATCAACAAGTAGTGTTAGGATTAGTAACCTCAAAATCGGGTGAGTTGGAAAACCGTGATGAAATTATTGCTCGTATTAAAGAAGCTGCACAATATGTGGATATCAATCAACTTTGCTTAAGCCCACAATGTGGTTTTGCTTCAACGGAAGAGGGTAATATCTTGACGGAAGAACAACAATGGAAGAAACTCGAATTTATCCGTAGTATCGTGGAAGAAGTTTGGGGTAAATAATTTCAAATTGGAATGTAAAAGAGATAATCGTTAAGATGGTTATCTCTTTTTTCATAAAAGTGCGGTTAAAAATAACCGCACTTTTACAGAATAAAAAAGGAAGTCCGTAGACTTCCTTTTATGTTATTTTAATTTAATTATTTTTGACGCATTGCAGGGAATAGGATCACATCTCGGATAGATGGGGCGTTAGCGTAAAGCATTGCTAAGCGGTCGATACCTAAACCTTCACCTGCTGTTGGTGGTAAACCGTGTTCAAGTGCAACAACGAAGTCATCATCTTTAAACATCGCTTCATCATCACCCGCTTCTTTCGCTGCAACTTGTGCATCAAAACGTTCGTTTTGGTCTTCGGCATCGTTTAATTCTGAGAAGCCGTTACCAATTTCACGTCCACCGATGAATAATTCAAAACGGTCTGTTACTTCTGGGTTTTCATCGTTACGACGTGCAAGCGGAGAAATCTCAGCTGGATGTGCCATTAAGAAGGTTGGTTGAATTAAGTGATGTTCAGCCACTTCTTCAAAGATCGCATTCACGATAGAGCCTAGACCCCAAGATTTTTGTACTTCGATACCTAAGCGTTCAGCGGTTGCCTTTGCACGATCGAAGTCGTAAAGATCTTCTTTTACGATACCTTTATCTGCACCGTATTTAATGGTTGCATCATGTAATGTAATACGCTCAAATGGTTTGCCGAAGTCAAATTCTAAATCTCCGTATTTCACAATGGTTGTACCAAGAATATCAATCGCGAGTTTGCGTAATAATTCTTCGGTGTTATCCATTAAATCATGATAATCCGCATAAGCTTGGTAGTATTCAAGCATGGTGAATTCTGGGTTGTGACGAACAGAAACCCCTTCATTACGGAAGTTACGGTTTAATTCGAATACACGTTCAAAACCACCAACCACTAAACGTTTTAAGTAAAGTTCTGGTGCAATACGAAGATACATATCTACATCTAACGCATTGTGGTGAGTGATAAATGGACGAGCAGATGCACCGCCTGGAATCACTTGTAGCATAGGGGTTTCAACTTCCATAAAGCCTTTAGAAATAAAGAATTCACGAATACCCGCCACCACTTTTGAACGAATCACAAAAGTACGACGAGATTCTTCATTAGAAATTAAATCTAAGTAACGTTGACGATAACGTGCTTCCATGTCTGTTAAACCATGGAATTTGTTTGGTAATGGACGAAGTGCTTTAGTTAAAAGTTGAACTTCCGTTGTTTTGATGGTTAATTCATTGGTTTTGGTTTTGAAAAGTGTCCCTTTTACCCCAATGATATCACCTAAATCCCAGTTACTTACATCTTCAGCATAAACACCATCAGGAAGGTTATCACGAGCAACATATAATTGGATTTTGCCACTCATATCTTGCAAGGTAATAAAGGTGGCTTTACCCATTGCACGACGGGTCATAATACGACCTGCAACGGCCACTTCAATCGCTTTGTCTTTTAATACTTCGCCATCTTCGGCTTCGTACTTATCATGTAAATCTTGAGCAAGGGAGTCACGACGGAATTGATTCGGGAACGCATTACCTTTTGCACGTAATGCGGCTAATTTTTCACGGCGAACGAGCATTTCGCCATTGAGATCTAATTCTTTCACTTCTTGTTCTGACATATCCTTTACCTCGCTAGTTTGTAATTAGAATGTGATTTATTGAAAATAAACAGGTTTCTTCTATTCTACCCATAGCGTGGTTTTTTGTTAAGCCTTTTTTAATGAAGTTATCTGTTTTATTGGGAAAGTGTTAGTGATAAATGCAGGAAAGCAAAATTGTGCTATTTTTTTAATCAACGCGTTTATCATCATGACTTGATATTCTTACAAATAAAAAGAGCGGTCAATTTTTCAGAAGTTTTAAACGCTGAAAATACTGACCGCTCTTTGCGTAGAATGATTAATTAGAGATCGAAATCACCGAAATCATTAGTATCGACTTTAGAGTCAATTTGACCAACAAGATAAGAACTTACCTCCACTTCTTGTGGCGCCACTTGTACGTTGTCAGAAACAAGCCATGCGTTAATCCATGGAATTGGGTTAGAACGCGCACCAAATGGCAATGGAAGACCGACCGCTTGCATACGGATATTCGTGATATATTCCACGTATTGCACTAAAATATCTTTGTTCAAACCAATCATTGACCCATCTTTGAACAAGTAATCCGCCCATTCTTTTTCTTGTTCCGCTGCCGCTAAGAATAAATCATAGGCTTCTTGTTTACATTCTTCTGCAATTTCAGCCATTTCAGGATCGTCTTGACCTGCAGCCATAATGTTTAAAATGTGCTGTGTACCCGTTAAGTGTAAGGCTTCATCACGTGCGATAAATTTAATAATTTTCGCATTGCCTTCCATTAATTGACGTTCCGCAAAGGCAAAGGAGCACGCGAAAGACACATAGAAACGAATGGCTTCAAGCGCATTGACGCTCATTAAGCAAAGGTAAAGTTGTTTTTTCAAATTACGCAATGTGACGACGCATTCTTTGCCATCCACGGTGTAAGTGCCTTCGCCGTACAGGCTGTAAAGTTGGCTGTCGCGGATTAAATCGTCATAGTAAGAAGAAATATCGCGTGCGCGTTTGATGATTTCTTCGTTCGTCACGATGTCGTCAAACACAATAGACGGATCGTTCACAATGTTACGAATAATGTGGGTGTAAGAACGAGAGTGGATGGTTTCGGAGAACGTCCATGTCTCGATCCAGGTTTCTAATTCCGGAATCGACACTAACGGCAACAACGCCACGTTCGGGCTACGACCTTGAATAGAATCTAATAAAGTTTGATATTTTAAGTTACTGATGAAAATATGTTTTTCATGCTCAGGTAACGCGGCATAGTCGATACGGTCTTGTGATACATCCACTTCTTCCGGACGCCAGAAGAAAGAAAGTTGTTTTTCAATGAGCTTTTCAAACGTCTCATATTTTTGTTGATCGTAACGCGCAACGTTAACGTTTTGACCAAAGAACATCGGCTCTTTTAATTGGTCGTTTTTAGTTTGTGAGAAAGTAGTATATGCCATGTTATATCCTTACTTATAGCGGGCTTTTACCCACTTAATGATTGATTGCCTAAAATATCAAAAGGCGGACTTGTAAACAAGCCCACCTAAATGATTAAATCTTACAAGCACCGCCTGCACAGCCGTCATCTAAATCTTCTTGGCTGTCTTCCGCACCATCACGGGTGTTTTGATAGTAGAGGGTTTTTAAGCCGTATTTGTAAGCGGTTAAAAGATCTTTTAACAATACTTTCATCGGTACTTTACCGTCTTCAAAACGTTTTGGATCGTAATTAGTATTTGCAGAGATCGCTTGGTCTACGAATTTTTGCATGATGCCCACTAAGTGTAAGTAACCATCATTGCTTGGAATATCCCAAAGTAACTCGTAGTTATCACTTAAGTTTTCATAATCCGGTACAACTTGTCTTAAGATACCATCTTTTGATGCTTTAATACTTACATGACCACGTGGAGGCTCGATACCATTTGTTGCGTTAGAAATCTGTGAAGAGGTTTCTGACGGCATTAATGCGGTTAAGGTCGAGTTACGTAAACCGAATTCTTTGATTTCGTGACGTAA
>CBCSVJ010000108.1:0-4794 GCA_965143545.1 uncultured Haemophilus sp.
TGATTCATCTGCGTAATTTGGGCAACACCGTAATTGTGGTGGAACATGATGAAGATGCCATTCGAGAAGCCGATCATATTATTGATATTGGCCCGGGGGCAGGTGTGCATGGTGGTCAAGTGATTGC
Organism: uncultured Haemophilus sp.; assembly: GCA_965143545.1. Lineage (GTDB taxonomy): Bacteria > Pseudomonadota > Gammaproteobacteria > Enterobacterales > Pasteurellaceae > Haemophilus_D. The sequence goes on from CBCSVJ010000108.1 coordinate 128, forward strand.
GCAAGGTACCGCCAAAGAAATCATGGCGAACCCAAATTCTATTACGGGTAAGTTCTTATCGGGTGAAGAAAAAATCGAAATTCCGAAAAAACGAACCGCACTTGATAAAAGCAAACTTCTAAAATTAAAAGGTGCGACAGGGAATAATCTGAAAGGTGTGAATTTAGAGATCCCAGTGGGCTTATTTACTTGTATTACGGGGGTATCAGGTTCAGGTAAATCAACGCTAATTAATGATACGTTATTCCCATTGGCTCAAAACGCCTTAAATCGTGCGGAAAAAACGGATTTTGCGCCTTATAAATCCATTGAAGGCTTGGAATATTTTGACAAAGTGATCGATATTAACCAAAGTCCGATCGGTCGTACACCGCGTTCTAACCCAGCGACTTACACGGGCTTATTTACCCCAATTCGTGAATTATTTGCGGGCGTGCCAGAAGCACGAGCTCGCGGGTATAACCCAGGACGTTTTAGCTTTAACGTGCGTGGTGGACGTTGTGAAGCATGCCAAGGTGATGGCGTGCTGAAAGTGGAAATGCACTTCTTGCCAGATGTGTATGTACCTTGTGATCAATGTAAAGGTAAACGCTATAACCGTGAAACCTTGGAAATTCGATACAAAGGTAAAACTATTCACCAAGTGTTGGATATGACGGTAGAAGAAGCGCGCGAGTTTTTTGATGCCATCCCAATGATTGCACGTAAATTGCAAACCCTAATGGATGTAGGCTTATCTTATATTCGTTTAGGTCAGTCTTCTACCACACTTTCAGGTGGTGAGGCACAACGTGTTAAGTTAGCGACAGAGCTTTCAAAACGTGATACCGGTAAAACCCTTTATATTTTGGATGAGCCGACAACCGGTCTGCATTTTGCCGATATTAAACAACTTCTCGAAGTATTACATCGCTTACGCGATCAAGGTAATACCATCGTGGTGATCGAACACAACTTAGATGTGATCAAAACCGCAGACTGGATTGTGGATCTTGGTCCAGAAGGGGGTAGTGGCGGTGGTCAAATTATCGCGACAGGCACACCGGAAGACGTGGCTAAAGTCAAAGGTTCGCATACCGCGAGATTCTTGAAAGATATCTTAGCAAAAGGCTAGAAAAACCAACCGCACTTTTGAGCATCATCAAAGTGCGGTTATTTTTTTAACGAGACCATTGAAGGTTAATGAACAGATTGATACTATCTTCAGCATATAAACAAAGGGGGATAATATGGAATGTTCTCACCCATTTAGTTGTCAATGCCAACCTATTGCAAAAGTGAATGTTTTAGGTGCTCAGATTTCTCATATTGAGCTGTCTTTTTCGCAGCCCATCTCGGCGTTTTTATTATCTCAAGTTTCTGTTTGGGTGAAGAGTTTAAATACTCAAAATGAATGGATAAAACTCGATTTAAATGCTTGCCATCAAAATAATGAGAGCAATTTTATCTTATTGATTCAACCAGATGCACATTGTCTCGCCACCAAATTGTTATATTTTGATATTGAGCGATTTACTCAAGTGTGGTCAGAATTACAGCTAAAAATTGAATTTGACCAAGCACTTCATATTTCAGCCTCTCAATGTAATATTTTGCCGCTCCTTTGTCTTGATACTCAAGGTTTCACTCATTTTACTTATCAAGATCTCACTTGTAGTTTTTATCAACCTAAAGCCTCTTCGCCATTACATTCATTAATTGTTTGTTTGCATGGTGCCGGTGAGGGCGGAAATAATCAGAGCAACATCCTAGCTGATAAAATGGCGGTTACTTTCACCAACCGATCACATCAAGAAATGTTGGATTATCCGTATATTCTTGCGCCTCAATGCCCAAGTTTTTGGGTTGATAAGTTTCCTTTAAATGGTCGATATTATTATGGCGAGCGAGATTATACGGCTGATTTATTAGCCTTAATTCAAGACACTTTAATGAAATATCAAGATATTGATCCAAAAAGAATTTATATTGTTGGTGGCTCAATGGGTGGCTATCAGGGATTGCGACTTTTTTCAGATACCCCAGATCTATTTGCTGCCGCTTTAATTGCTTGCCCCGCGAAACTTCCTTCTCTAGAAAAATTACATCGTTTAAAGAATAAAAAAATATGGCTTATTCATAGTGCCTTAGATGAAGTCGTACCGATTGAAAATAGCCTTAATCTTCTTGAACAAATCTACAATGAAAAATTTACACAAGAAATGTTTACGCTTTATGACAAGGTTGTCGTAGAGGAGAAAGTTATCGATCCACATTGTGTCTTTTTACCTCTTTACGACAACCAATTAACATCAGGACAAAATTCCATTTTTGAATGGTTGGCGAATCAGAGTCTTTAAGCGCAAAGGGCTGTTATCTCCCCAAATAGCACAGCAAAATTAGATACTGCTTATTCCTTAAGTGATTTGGTAAAAAAATAGGGCTATTTCGTTAAAGGCAGCTTCTACAAACTTATTTATTTTTATAAGTTTATTAATTTTCCCATTTTAAAGACAGAGAAAGAAAATTAGTTATGTTGATATCTTTAATTGATATCAATGAAACCCCGTGTTCTCCATCTGCTTTTCACAAAGGATTCAAATTCATAATAACCTAAATCTAAGTTGTCCGCATGATCGGTAATGATAATTTGTGGTGCATATCCGAATTGCTCTTTTAAGTCATGACAATATTTAGCCAATCTTATAAATAAGTGGGTTACAGCTTTAATATCACCATCAATATTTTCTTTATGCTCTAGATTTGCAATATCTTTAGTATAAAATATAACAGCATTATCATGCTGAAAATTAGGAAAATACACCTGTGTTGGTTGGTCTAAAAATAGAATAGAAGGTATAGCCACATTAAAACCATCGTGCTCTAATTCGATGAAATATTGGTGTAAGGCTAAAAATAAAGTGATATGGCAATAAAGCCAGTTTGCACCACTTCCCATTGAACGTAAATAAATCTTCTCTTTTTCACCATCATGATACAAATCAAAGCTATTTAAAGAAAATTTCAAATTAATTGGCTTATAAGAATCTTCAAAATCAAAATATTTTCCAATTTCCAACATGATCTGATTAATTCTCTCTTCAGCTTTGCTTAAATCATTTTTGAAACTATACTTACTTAAACTTGCTTCAACGCTGCTTAATCTTTGTTTCAATTGATTTATTTCATCAATATTTCCTAAGCCACTCTGTTTTTGCACAAGAATATCAAGCATGGAAAATAGACTCGCTTTGATCTGCAAAATTTGCTCATAACGACTCTTAATTTTTTTAACATATTCGTTTTTTTGTTCTAGCTCTCTTTTTTGTTGTCTTGTTTCCTTAATTTTATTATCAAGATCGCGAATTTTTTGGCTGATCTCTCGTTCTTCAACTTCTAACTGAGACCTTAGTGAATGATTCAGAGCAATATCTTGTGATAATTTTTTCATAGCTTGACTGAGAAGCTCTGCCTGTCTTGTGAGTGAATTATTTTCTGATAAGCAGAAAGGGCATACACAAACGCCAACTTGAACTTGATTTAATGATTCCATCGAAGACAGCATATTAGAGACTTCTTTTTCAGTATCTAAGTGTTTACGAATAGACTCTAATTTAAAAGATAACTTTCTTCTTTCATTGTCATCATTATTTATTTTATCTAATAAATCTTTAAATAAAACTGCTTCCCTATTGGAATCGTAGATGATGTTTTCATCTGTAACAACTTTATTTAAAGTTTGCTTTGAGTCTTGAGCATTTCTCCTAATATCCTCCATCTTAACAGGATAGCTTTCCATTCCCATCAAAGAATAAAGGACATTAAGTTGATTTTCTATACTAATATTATTTTCGTTGATATATTTTTCGATAACTTTTTGTTCTCTTTCGAGTGCCTTAATTTCGAATTTTAACTGGGCTTCCTCTTGAGAAAGTAAATAATATTTCTGATCGACAAAACCAAGGAAGATTTTAGTATGGGCAATAGCCTGTTCTCTTTTTTCTTTTTCGTCAAATCGATAGAATAGAGCATGTTTGTTTGCGACTAAATTTTGGTGCTGTAAAATAAAGGACATAAAACTTCTTACTGAAGGGCTGGGTAAAGAACGTCCTCTAAATTCGATTGTTTCCTGAGATTCATTAATATCAACAATATCTATAAATAGCTTTGTTAACTGTTTTTTATAGTTTTCATTAGTAAGAAAATATTCTTCTAAAAAATAATCTGAAGAAATTAAGTCCACTTGGTAAGCTTCTTCTCTTCTAAAAAATCCACTTCCGTTGTCTTTTTTCCTACCAATAACAAAATACTGTTCTTTTCTTTGCAGATACAAATAATAAATTTCTGCATGTTGAGTTATTACTCCCTTTGGAACGGTATAGCTTCCACCAAGGCAATAATCAAAAATTTCAATTAAAGCACTTTTACCTGTTGAAGATTTGCCCGTGATAATATTTAAGCCTTCTTGCAACTCAACTTTGTGGATTTTTCCTGATTGGTCTAGTACACCTATTTCATGAATAATTGTTTTCATGGCTTGATTCCTAATGATATATAAATTTCATAAACAGAACGGTTGCTAAATAATCTAGCGAGTTTTTTAGCAACTTTAATTCTTTTTTCACTATTCTTTCTTTGGATAGGAACAAATGATAAGAAATTTATATCAGTTTCTAACCATTCATTGA
>CBCSVJ010000109.1:0-4731 GCA_965143545.1 uncultured Haemophilus sp.
GGTTTAATTCGTATGCACCAATTCGATAAAGTTGAAATGGTACAAATCGTAGATCCTGATAAATCGATGGAAGCGCTTGAAGAATTAACGGGTCATGCAGAAAAAGTATTACAACTTTTAAATCTACCATATCGTAAAGTCTTACTTTGTACTGGTGATATGGGCTTTGGTTCTTGCAAAACTTACGACTTAGAAGTGTGGGTGCCAGCACAAAATACTTACCGTGAGATTTCTTCTTGCTCAAATATGTGGGATTTCCAAGCGCGTCGTATGCAAGCACGTTGCAAAGCAAAAGGTGATAAGAAAACTCGCTTAGTGCACACATTAAATGGTTCTGGTCTAGCTGTAGGCCGTACATTAGTAGCCGTGCTTGAGAACTATCAAAATGCAGACGGCTCAATTACGGTGCCTGAAGTATTACGTCCTTACATGGGCGGATTAGAAGTGATCTGCCAATAATTAATAATATATTAATTCAATTTAGGGCTAATGTTTATTAGCCCTTTCTTTTATTTAGAGAAATGAGATTTTTATTCTAGTCTTTGAGATAAATCCACAACCATATTCACGCATTTACAGGTAATCTAATAAGGTATCAATTTTTAGGAGAATAATCATGACTGATAAACGACCATTTCCGTTACCAACAGGGTATTTTGCGATTCCATTAGGTTTAAGCGCTTTATCTTTAGCCTGGTTGCATATGGGCGATACGATCTCTTTTTCTCGAAATGTGAGTGATATTATTGGCATAACGGCTGTTTCAGTATGGGTACTTTTCATCTTGCTCTATATTTATAAAATGATTTATTTTTCTCACGAAGTGCGAGATGAATATTGCTGTCCGATACGTTTTTCTTTCCTCGCCTTAATACCGATTACAACCATGTTAAGCGGGGATGTTCTATATCGTTGGTTTCCTACCCTCGGTGAGGGATTAATTTGGATCGGAACAATTGGACAATTGTTGTTTGCTTCAGTGCGTATTAGTGCATTATGGAAAGACGGCTCATTTGAGGAAAAATCGACACTGCCACCGTTTTATTTGCCATCTGTCGCGACTAACTTTACAAGCGCCTCATCATTGGCCTTGCTAGGCTATCACGATTTAGGCTATTTGTTCTTAGGTGCAGGGATGATTGCTTGGATTATTTATGAACCGGTGTTATTCCAGCGCTTACGTGTGTTACAGATTGAACCACAATTTCGTCCAACCATGGGGATCATTCTCGCACCAGCATTTGTGGGATCTTCAGCTTACTTATCGCTTAATGGGGGAGAGATCGATCTTTTCGTTAAGCTATTATGGGGATACGGTTTTTTACAAATGTTCTTTTTAATTCGTCTGTTCCCTTGGATTAGTGAAAAAGGACTGAATATTGGGTTCTGGGCTTTTTCATTCGGATTAGCTTCTTTAGCGAATGGGGCGGTTTCTTTTGTTCATCATAACGTATTGAGCGGATTGGCAAACGGTACATTTATCTTTGCTAACTTGATGATGAGCGGTTTGGTGCTGATGACATTAGGAAAAATTTTCAAAGGACAATTTTGGTTAAAATAGCTTAAATAAAAAGTGCGGTTAAAAATGACCGCACTTTTTTTATGAACTTTTTAAATTACAACCTATCATTTACAAAAAACTAGACATGGCGTTTTGCTGTTGACGTAAACGTAATTTTGTCAGGTCGGTAACTAATACTCCCATATTGAAACGGTCGACCATCCGCTAAATAAGTGGTACTCGTCACATTCACAACCATGTCATACTCACCAAGATCGATCGCCTTTTTTTCTTCTTCATTTGCATAGCGAAAGACAATTTTTCGTTGTGAGTGGCTAATTTTTAATTTTAATTCGTTTTCTAGGTAGTGATAAATAGAGTGTTCTGCGATTTCTCGGCTAATAAACGACACGATGCGGCGATCGAAATAAGATACTTCATGCTCAACTGCTTCACCATCAATTTCACGGAGACGAGCAATACGATAGAAATCAATCTGATCATTGACGTTAAAGATATCCATCAATTCTTCTTCGCCTTGCACAATATACAAGCTGGTTAATGTGGTTTTCACTTGATGTGTTGAGGCACTATTTAATTCGCTGACGGTTTTAATTTCGGAAAGCATTTGTGGTTTAGATAAATCATGTTTTAAAACAATCGAATTCCGGCCTTGTTGCTTTTGAATATAACCATCGATTTCAAGTAAAGAAAGCGCTTTTCGAATAGTATCTTTGGAAAAACCATAGCTTTGCATGAGTTCATTTTCACTCGGGAGTTCTTGCAATGGTGCTAAATTACCATTATTAATTTGGCTTTTTATCTCGTTATAGACCTGCTTGTACTTACTCATTTCTTATCCTTTTATCAGCCGCTCCATAAATGTGTTAATAGCATATCATAAAATCCTTAATGTTATACGTATAAATTTTAATAAAAACCAATCTTTTACGAAAATGTTTTAAACTTTTACGTATATGTTGTTGCATTAAAATATGTTTAGGTTAGAATAAGCGAAAAATGATGACTTCCTAAAGGAGATATTATGCTTACTCGTTCAAGTGGTGTTCTTATGCACATTACCTCACTACCAAATGCATTTGGGATTGGTAGTTTTGGGCAATCCGCTTATGATTTTGTCGATTTTTTAGTTGAAACCAAACAAACTTATTGGCAAATTCTTCCACTCACTACCACCAGTTATGGTGATTCTCCTTATCAATCTTTCTCTGCGGTTGCAGGTAATACTCATCTTATTGATTTTGATTTATTAACTCAAATGGGCTTGTTGAAAGAATCGGATTATGCTTCGGTCAATTTTGGTGATGATCCAACTAGCGTGGATTATGAACGTATCTTCTACGCGCGCCGTCCGATTTTAGAAATAGCCGTGAAAAATTTTTTAGAGAATCAATCATTCCAAGCTGATTTCAAACACTTCGAGAAAAGCAATCGTTTATGGTTGGATGATTTTGCTGAGTTTATGGCAATTAAAGAGCATTTTGGCAATCAAGCATTGCAAAAATGGGATGATAAAAAAGCTGTGGCTCGAGATCCAAGTGCATTGGAAAAATATCGCACCATGTTAGCGGAGCAAATTCAGTACTTTAAAGTGACGCAATATTTCTTCTTCAAACAATGGACTGAATTAAAAAATTACGCAAATCAAAAAGGCATTCAGATCATCGGTGATATGCCGATTTACGTGGCTGCAGATAGCGTAGAGGTTTGGACAAAACCAGAACTCTTCCAATTAGATGAAGAACGCAATCCGCTTTTTGTCGCGGGGGTCCCAGCCGATCAATTCAGTGCAACAGGACAACTTTGGGGCAATCCGCTTTACGCTTGGGAAGAACATAAAAAACAAGGCTACGCTTGGTGGATTCACCGCATTGAAGAAAGCTTCAAAATTTATGATGTACTACGTATCGACCATTTCAAAGGTTTCTCTGATTATTGGCAAGTAGACGGAAAAGCAGAGGTTGCTAAAGATGGTAGCTGGCAGCCAGGCCCAGGTTATGACTTATTTAAAGCCGTTAAAGAGCAATTGGGCGATTTACCGATTATTGCCGAAGATTTAGGTAATATTGATGACAAAGCCAGAAAATTGCTTACAGACTGTAACTATCCTGGCATGAAGATTCTGCAATTTGGCTTTGAAGATGTTAGCGGAGAAAGCTTAGATAGCCCGCATTATTGCATCCCGCATTCCATTGTTTATACCGGCACACATGATAACGATGTGACCAATGGTTGGTATAACAGCCTGACTGAACAACAGCAGCAATATATCAATGATTATACGCATCGCCATGAGGATGAATCGATTTGTCAAGCGATGATTCGTCAGCTTTTTGCAACCGTTAGCAATACCGCGATTGCAACAATGCAAGATGTTTTAGATTTGCCAGCCAGTTCAAGAATGAACGTGCCTTCAACAATTGGTGGAAACTGGCAATGGAGAATGCAGCAATCAGATTTAACGCAAGATAAAAAAGACTTTTTAGAAAAGATGACCACGTTATATCAACGTGCGAATCAGGAAAAATAATGATGAAATTTAGTACCTTTGTAAAAAACGAAACCAATAAATCGCTTGAACAATTAAGCGATAAAGAAACTTATATTCAATTATTAAATTACGTAAAAACACTCTCAGCAGATAAACCTAAAAATACAGGTAAACGTAAGGTTTACTATATCTCAGCTGAGTTTTTAATTGGTAAATTACTTTCTAATAACCTGATTAACCTTGGTGTCTATCAAGACATCAAAACAGAATTAGAAAGTGCGGGTAAATCATTAAGTCATATTGAAGATATTGAACCAGAACCGTCTTTAGGAAATGGTGGGTTAGGTCGTTTGGCTTCTTGTTTTATTGATTCAATGTCTACACTTGGCTTAAATGCTGAAGGGGTAGGTTTAAATTATCATTATGGTTTGTTCAAACAAGTCTTTAAAAAGAATGAACAACATGCGGAGCCTAATGATTGGATTGAGGATAACTCTTGGTTAATTCCAACAGATATTAGCTATGAAGTACCATTTAAGAAATTTACATTAACCTCTAAATTAGATCGTATTGATATTTTAGGTTATAAGAAAGATACGAAGAACTATCTCAATTTGTTTGATATTCAATCAGTGAATCCTAAACTGATTAAAAAAGGTATCGAGTTTGATAAAACTGCGATTGAAGAAAATCTGACTTTATTCCTTTACCCAGATGA
>CBCSVJ010000110.1:0-4647 GCA_965143545.1 uncultured Haemophilus sp.
AACATGAGTGATAGGGTCGTATAAGCGGTCTGCTTTTGGTAAGAAATCGAAACCCCAACCATTTTCTTTGGTTGCTTTATCACCATAGAACGTTTTCATCATACTCACGAAGAATTTCGAGGTATTACGATAGTAGTTCACTTGGTTTGGTACGATATCTTTTGGCGTAATCGCATTAATGTATTGTTCGTAAGACGTATCTTTGTCATTCGGTAAACGCATATAACCAGGTAAAGACATCGGCAATAAGCCCATATCTGTTGTACCTTGTACGTTTGAGTGTCCACGTAATGCATTAATACCGCCTCCTGGCATCCCCATATTACCTAAGAGTAATTGGATCATAGCCATTGAACGAATATTTTGAGTACCGATTGTATGTTCAGTAAAGCCTAACGCATATAAGTGCGTCATGGTTTTATTCGGTGCAGAGGTTTTACCAATTTCTTCACAGATTTGTAAGAAGAGTTTTTGCTTAACACCGGTAATACGTTCAACTATTTCTGGGGTATAGCGAGAAACGTGATCTTTCAAGATATTAATCACACAACGTGGATCTTGTAAGGTCATGTCACGTTTAGCATTACCATTTTCATCAAATTGGTAATTCCATTTAGATTTATCGTAAGTACGTTTTTCTTCATCAAAGCCTACGAATAAACCATCTTCAAATTTGAAACCTTCATCAACTAAGAATGAAGCATTGGTATAGTGTTTAACGTATTCGTGTTGAATTTGGTTAGTTTCCAATAAGTAACGGATCACACCCATTAAGAATGCGATATCAGAACCGGAACGAATTGGTGCATGAAGGTCAGCTACAGAAGCTGTACGGTTAAAGCGAGGGTCAACCACGATGATTTTCGCACCGTTTTTCTTCGCTTCGATCGCCCAACGGAAGCCAACAGGGTGAGCTTCAGCAGGGTTACCACCTTGAACAATAATAAGATTGGCGTTTTTGATGTCAACCCAGTTGTTTGTCATGGCACCGCGACCAAATGATGGAGCAAGACTTGCTACCGTTGGTCCGTGTCAAGTATTCGCTTGGTTACACATCGGCACTATGCCCAACATTCGAACCCATTTATGAGTAAGAAGTGCGGCCTCGTTGCTCATGGCGGAGGCGGTCATAATACCAGTAGAGGTCCAACGGTTAACGGTTTTGCCACTTGCGTCTTTTTCAACGAAGTTCGCATCACGGTCATCTTTTAATAAACGAGAAACGCGTTTGATCGCTTCTTCCCAAGAAAGACGAACCCATTTGTCCGAACCCGGTGCTCGATATTCAGGGTATAATGCACGGCTTTCACTATTAACATAGTCTAACGCGCCCGCACCTTTAGGACATAATGCCCCACGGCTTACCGGATGGTCTGGGTCACCTTCAAGGTGGAATAATTTAGAACGGGTATTGGTGCCTGTATGGCTGCTTAAAGCATCGTAAGGTTTGCCTGTGCTATATAACAACATACCACAGCTCACTGCACAATATGTACAGGTGTTACGGGATTCAAAAGCCCGTAATAATTTGTATTCACGTGGTGCCGCTAAGACAGATGATGGTGCAAAACCCAACATTGCCGCAGACGTCCCCGCCATACCACCTGCACAGATCTTAAAGAACTTACGTCTAGAGACCTGCATAATCACTCCTTCATAACGGCGAACCGTTAAGATATTTCGATAGTATAAATTCGTATAGATAATTTATTTGATTTCGTTAAAATAACGTATCAACCATTAAATTGATTATAACAATGACCAATTTAAACGGAGTCGATTTTAACTATTTTTTAACCGAAAATCTATAATCAAAACTTGTTATAATCGCTTTAAAACTTGAGCTAGATCACAAAACAAACATTTTTTGTTAAAAAAAAGTAACATTTTTACAACAGTCATTTTATTGGGAAAAAATAATGCACTGGATAATCCAAAAAACAATTAATTTTTTAAAAAAAACATCTGAAAATCCGACCTCACTTTTAGTGGAAAAACAAGATAGTTTGGCTGCGGAAGTCCCTGTTTCACTTGTCTATAATGGTATTGCACATACCGTCATGATGTGCTCTCCCCAAGATTTAGAGGATTTTGCTTTAGGCTTTTCATTAGCGGAAGGTATTATTGAGAAAAAAGCGGATATTTATGGCATAGATGTGGTGGAAGTATGCAATGGCATTGAAGTGCAAATTGAATTATCTAGCCGTCAATTTGTAGCATTAAAAGATCATCGCCGTACATTAACAGGTAGAACAGGATGTGGCATTTGCGGCACAGAACAAATCTCACAAGTTTATAAAAAATTGCCGAAATTAGACCGCACTTTCCAATTTAATTTAAATTTATTAGATGGCTGTTTAGCACAATTACAAGCTAATCAAACACTCGGAAAAGAAACAGGGGCGACACATGCCGCCGCCTTTTTTGATTTATCGGGTAATTTACTGGCGATTCGAGAAGATGTTGGGCGACATGTGGCACTAGATAAATTAATCGGCTGGCATGCTAAACAGAATCAACCGCAAGGATTCGTACTTGTTTCAAGCCGAGCCAGTTATGAAATGGTCCAAAAATCGGTAGCTTGTGGCATCGAGTTACTTGTTGCAATTTCTGCAGCAACAGATCTTGCCGTCAATATGGCTGAACAACACAATCTTTCCCTTATCGGCTTTGCTCGCCCTGGAAAAGCTAATATCTATGCGGGTAAAGAGCGGTTGGTTTTAGCTTAGTTTATCTATATAAAAACGAGTGCGGTCAAAAACATTCTTATTTTGACCGCACTTTTTGTTTATTCCTTTTATTCTTTTGGCGATTTACTCTCTAAGAGCACTTCAGAAACCCAACGTTGGGTGAGGCGTTTACCTTCTTGATCTGTACCAAATTTCATAAAATCAATATCCACCAGTTTTAATTTACCAGCCGGTAGGAAACCTGGTGCAGGTTCTGCATGGATATTGGTTGGAAGTTGGTAAGAGTCTGATTCTTTCCATGGAATTTCTTGTGCTTCTTTGCTTAGCACGAAATCCATAAATAGCTTGGCATTATCAAGGTTTCTAGCTCCTTTAATAATGCTTGCCCCGCCTAAAGAATAGCCTACGCCTTCGCATGGTAAAATGCCTTCAACTGGCGCACCATTTTTCTTCTCACGCGGATAAACCAACATAAAACCTAAATCAATCGCTACAGTACCGTTAGCCAAATAGTTGCTCGCAAGGCCTGTTTTGGTATGTTGCATGAGATTTGGCTCTAATTTTTTCAAATAATCAAAAGCTTTTTCTTCTCCCCATAATGTGGAAAAAGTGCTGATAAGGGAATAACCCGTACCAGAAACACGGGGATCGGGATATTGAATTTGCCCTTGATATTCTGGTTTTATTAGATCTGCATAACATTTTGGCGCTGGAATATTCAATTCTTTTAATTTTTTAGTATTGACCCCAATGCCAAGTTCCATTAAGTAAATCACAGAGGTGAAATTGCCACGTCGGTCCATCAGAGATTTAAATTGTGGCATGATATCTTTTTGTAATGGGGAACGATAGGATTCAAGTAAGCCTAATTCAGCCGCTTGGAGATGAGGTTCAATTGTGCCACCAAACCAGAAATCAGCTTGCGGGTTTTCTTTTTCAGCTTTAATTTTGCCTAATACGACGCCTGTACTATTACGTACAAATTGTGCATCTACATTGTATTTTTTACTAAAGGCTTGAGTAACTTTTTCGCATACTACATTTTGTACGCTACAATAGACGGTAAGTTTTCCTTCAGCCTGTGCGTGAGAAGTGTATGCGAGGGCGGTTAGGGCTGAAAGTGCGGTTAATTTTAGCGTTGTTTTAATTGACATTGTGTCTCCTTTAACTTCGTCAATATTTAGTAATTATTTGATATTGCTAATATAAAGGGGCGGAGTAAATTTGTAAATATCAGGTTGTTTAAAAATATAATTCCCACTATAATCCCTGTAAATTTAACCAGATTAAAATAAGAGCAATGGATATTTCAGAATTACTTGATGGCTTGAATGATAAACAACGTGAAGCAGTGGCAGCACCACTTGGCAATTATCTTGTGCTTGCTGGTGCAGGAAGTGGTAAAACTCGTGTATTGACTCATCGTATTGCTTGGTTGATTGCCGTAGAAAATATTTCTGAAGGTAGCATTATGGCGGTAACTTTTACTAATAAAGCCGCTGCTGAAATGCGTCATCGTATTCAAGATACCTTATCCAAACATGCTCAATCGAATCTATTTGGCATGTGGATTGGCACATTCCATAGCATTGCCCATCGATTATTACGCGCTCACCATTTAGATGTGAACTTGCCACAAGATTTCCAAATTTTGGATTCTGAAGACCAACTTCGTTTAGTAAAACGCTTGATGAAATTGCACAATTATGACGATAAAGCATTTCCACCGAAACAAGCGTGCTGGTATATCAATAATAAAAAAGATGAAGGTTTAAGACCGCAAGATATTAATGATTTTGGTGATCGCCAGGAAAAAGAGTGGATTAAGATTTATCAAATTTATCAAGATACTTGTGATCGTGCGGGTTTGGTGGATTTTGCTGAGTTGTTAATTCGTGCGTATGAATTATTTGCTAAAAAGCCTGTGATTTTGCAACGCTATCAGCAACGTTTTCAG
>CBCSVJ010000111.1:0-4623 GCA_965143545.1 uncultured Haemophilus sp.
TGGCTTATCATGCCGGTGGTGCAGGACGTTATGTGGTGATACGCAATGGTCGTGAATATCAAACGGTGTATATGCATTTAAGTCGAGCTTTATTAGGTGCAGGTCAAACTGTGAAGAAAGGGGAGCGCATTGCATTAACCGGTAATACAGGGATTTCAACCGGTCCACACTTACACTACGAGTTTCATATTAATGAACGTGCGGTGAACCCACTTACGGTGAAATTGCCAGGTACCAGCAGCGGAATGGCAACAGCAGAACGTAAGCAATTCTTAGTTCGAGCGAAAGAAGTCGAAAGAACGTTAAAATTATAGCGAATAAAGTGCGGTCAAATTTGACCGCATTTTTTATACGCCTAAAAATTAGCCGAAAACTGACCGCACTTCATCTTTTCTATTTTCCTTCAATATGCTATTCTTTTTGCATTTTAGAATTATTCTCATTTTTATGATTAAGCGACGTTATCTGATTTTTCTTTTGATCGTGCTTTCCTTTGTTTCACTTTTTCTCGGGGTAAGTACTGTTAATCTGCAAGGGTTACTGAATTTTGAAGGTAATCAATGGCAGATATTTTTCATTAGTCGAGTGCCTCGTTTAATCAGTATCTTGATTGCGGGTGCATCTTTAAGTATTTGTGGCTTAGTGATGCAGCAACTCAGTCGAAACCGATTTGTTTCTCCCACCACTGCGGGCACCATGGATAGTGCAAGATTAGGGATTTTAATGGCGATGCTGTTTTTCCCAACAGCTTCAATGTTGTTAAAAACCACCATTGCGGTGATTGTGTCTTTCCTTGGTACATTGTTATTTATGACGATTCTGTCTCGTTTGAAATTCAAGGACACCATTTTTGTACCTTTAGTGGGGATTATGTTCGGTAATATCATCAGTTCAATTACTGCTTTTATTGCTTACAAAGAAGATTTATTGCAAAACTTATCCGGGTGGTTACAAGGAGACTTTTCTCTTGTGATGTCAGGCCGTTATGAATTGCTGTATTTCAGTATTCCTACACTCATTGTGGCTTATTTATTTGCGCATCGTTTTTCTATTGTCGGGATGGGGAAAGATTTTGCGGTTAATCTAGGTCTAAATTACAACCAAGTACTTTATCTTGGATTGCTCATTGTGGCGGTGGTGTCTTCGATTGTTATCGTGTCTGTTGGGGTGATCCCTTTCTTAGGGTTAATTATTCCGAATATCGTCACACTTTATTTAGGGGATAACTTGAAGAAAGTGTTATCTCATACTGCCTTACTAGGTGCTGTATTTGTCTTGTTCTGCGATATTTTAGGTCGAAGTGTGATTTATCCGTATGAGATTTCCATTAATGCCGTGGTTGGTGTATTTGGCAGTGGTATCTTCTTGTTTTTATTATTAAAGCGGTATAGAAATGGCTAAGAAATCTTCTTCTCAACTGATTGTATTGTCGTTGTTAGCCATTGTTTCTATTGCACTCTATTTAGGCTACAACTTACCAAACCGTTGGCAATATGCCTTGGAAAATCGTGCCTTATCCTTAATTGCGATTGTGATTACAGGCGCAGCAATTGCACTTGCTACGATGATTTTCCAAACGGTTGTGAATAATCGAATTCTCACGCCGAGTATTTTGGGTTTAGATTCGCTGTATTTACTGATTCAAACGGCGATTATTTTCCTTTTCGGTTCAAGCACATTGCTTTCAATGAATTCGATTGCCTTGTTTGTCTTGTGTACGGGATTAATGATGGCGTTTTCATTAGTGCTTTATCACTTCCTGTTTAAGAAAGAAAACCAAAATATTTTCTTCTTATTGCTTGTCGGGATTATTTTCGGCACCTTCTTTGGTAGCTTAACAACGTTTATGGAAGTGTTAATTGACCCAAATGAATTCCAGATCGCTCAAGATATTGGCTTTGCAAGTTTCAACCGAATCAATACTCAAATCTTGTGGGTCGCATTAGCCATTTTAGTGGCGACCATTGTTTTCAGTTTAAAATATTGGCATTGCTTTGATGTGTTGGCGTTAGGACGAGAAAATGCCATTAACTTAGGGATCGATTACCAAAAGACCTTAAAAGTCCTATTAATTCTGGTGGCAATTTTAACATCAGTATCGACTGCACTTGTTGGCCCACTTACTTTCCTTGGGTTATTGGTAATGAATGTGACTTTTGAATTTATTCGTGATTATCGTCACAAGGTACTTATTCCTGCCGCGATGTTAATTTCCATCATAACCTTGGTTTTAGGGCAATTATTAGTGACCCATATTTTTACGTTCCGCACGACATTAAGCATCATCGTTAATTTTGTCGGTGGCGTGTACTTTATTTATTTGTTATTAAGAGCAAACAAAAAATGGCAATAGAAATTCGCAATATTACTAAAAGTTACGGAAGCAAAAAGGTGGTGGATAATGTGTCCGTCACCATTCCTACGGGGAAAATTACGTCTTTTATTGGACCGAATGGCGCGGGAAAGAGTACGGTGCTGTCTATTATGAGCCGTTTGTTGAATGCTGATAGTGGCGAGATCTATCTCAACGGTGAATTGCTCAATCGCAATAAAAGTAGCGATATTGCGAAACAACTTGCGATTTTAAAGCAAACTAACAACATTAATTTGCGTCTAACCATTGAAGATTTAGTCGCTTTTGGACGTTTTCCTTATTGCAAAGGAAACTTAACCCAAACTGACCGCACTTTTATTGATAATGCTATTGCCTATATGAATTTAGATGATATTCGTCACCAATATATCGATAACTTAAGTGGTGGGCAGCGACAACGCGCTTATATTGCGATGACACTGGCACAAGATACGGATTATATTTTGTTGGATGAGCCATTAAATAATCTGGATATGAAACATTCTGTGCAGATCATGCAAGTTTTGCGAAAATTAGCGACAGAACTCAACAAAACCGTGGTGATTGTGATTCACGATATTAATTTTGCCTCTTGTTACTCAGACTACATTGTTGCCATGAAAAATGGAAAATTAGTGCACCAAGGGGAAGTTAACCACATTATGCAATCGCCCGTACTACAAGATATTTATGATATGGCGATACCTATTCAGGATATCGACGACCATAAAATTGCCGTTTATTTTAGATAAATAAGGAAATCTTCATGAAAAAAACATTGTCAACTTTAGCGCTTTCATTCTTTGCATTTGCCGGTATTGCACAAGCTGCGGATATTACCGTTGAAAATGCCGCTGGAAAGCAGGTTGTGCCACAAAACCCACAGCGTGTCATTGTGCTTGATTTTGGTGCGGCAGATACGCTTCGTGCATTAGGTGCGCAAGATAAAATTGTGGGCTTTCCACAAAGTGGAAAAATTCCAAACTATCTTTCAGAATTTGCAGACAAAAAATATAAAAATGTCGGTGATTTGAAAGAACAATCATTGGAGCAAATTAACGAACTCAATCCGGATTTGATCATCGCGTCTAAACGTCAAGAAAAAATGAACGACAAATTTAAAGAAATTGCGCCAGTATTTAATGTTGAAAATGACTACACGAATTACTACCCAAGTTTTCAACAAAATGTGACCGCACTTGGTCAGATCTTTGGTAAAGAAAATGTTGCGAAAGAAAAACTTTCAGCATTAGAAAGTAAGGTTGACCAAGTCGCCAAAGATGCGAAAGGCAAAACCGCCTTATTGGTACTTGTCAATGAAAGTAAAATCAGTGCCTTTGGTGATGGTTCTCGTTATGGTATGGTGTATCAAAAATTTGGTTTTAAACCGATTGATGACAGCATCAAATCGTCTACGCATGGACAAAGCGTTGGTTTTGAATATATCTTAGAAAAAAATCCAGACTTTTTACTCGTAGTGGATCGTACAGCGGCCATTACAGAAAAAGCCAACAATGCGCAAAAAGTATTGGATAACGATATCATCAAACAAACTAAAGCGTATAAAGATGGACACATTGTGTACCTTGATGCAGCTAATTGGTATCTTGCGTTTGGTGGTTTAGAAAGCATGGAAATCATCGCACAAGAACTTGATCGTGCAGTGAAAAAATAATACGAAAAATCATCTAAAAGGGCAGTCAAGAATTGCCCTTTTTATATGTAAATTAATCTTTACACATATCAATAAACTCCCTATCATATCGGCATCATTCAATAAAATTGAGCTTATTTTATGCTGACATTTAATCCACAAGATCCTTTCTCTTGCTTTGTCACTCAAAGCTTCCCCATGAAAAGTGCGGTCGAAAACGCACAACGTTTTGCGATGTTTGATGTGCCGCTTTTAATTCAAGGTGAAACAGGTACGGGTAAAGATTTATTAGCCAAAGCTTGCCATTTTGCGAGCTTGCGCCGTGAGAAAAAATTTATTGCAGTAAACTGTGCAGGCTTGCCGGATGAAGATGCGGAAAGCGAAATGTTTGGGCGTAAAGTGGGTGACAGTGAAACCATTGGTTTTTTTGAATATGCTAACGAAGGCACGGTATTACTGGATGGTATTGCTGAGCTTTCATTAAGTTTACAGGCAAAATTATTGCGTTTTTTAACGGATGGTTCTTTCCGTCGAGTGGGGGAAGAAAAAGAACATCATGCAAATGTTCGAGTGATTTGTACTTCACAAGAACCGATGGAAAAACTGTTAGAACAAG
>CBCSVJ010000112.1:0-4597 GCA_965143545.1 uncultured Haemophilus sp.
AAATACGATCTTGAGGATCGAGATTTTCTAAGAGATCTGACACAACGATCATTTGACGTGCAAAAATCAAACGATTAAAAGGGATTTCTCGCGCTAAACGATCTGCATCACCTGGTTGATAGCATTCAAAAATGACATATCCGCTGTTTTCTACCACGCGAGCAAAACCAAATACACCACGCTCAGAAGCTCGGTCGGTAATTTCTGCGGCCACTTCTTTTTCAAATCCAATTCGACAATATAAGGCTAATTTATTCATATTTTCCCTAATTTTATTGAATCTTTAATCCATGTTCTAAAGGCTTGAATCTGTTCATCATCTAAACGATCTAAATGATTGACTACATAGAATGATTTCGGATCCCGTAATTCGGTTGGTAACACAATTTGCAGATGACCATTTTCAATTTCTTGCTGAGCCAAAATACGATTAGCCAGCACGATACCCTGACCATGAACAGCAGCTTGCAATGCCATAAATGTGTGGCTAAATAACGGGCCTTGCTGAATATTCAAATCATCTAATTTGAGATAATCTGCCATCGCTTGCCAGTTATCTCGTGTATGTGTGTGAATTAGCGTGTGCTTTTTCAAATCATCTGGACGGCGAACGGGAATTTTCTCAAGCAATGCAGGCGCAGCCAAAATCACAAGGTTTTCTTCACCTAACCGATCGACTTGTAAATTTTCCCAATCACCTTTGCCATAATAAATGGCAATATCAATTTCTTTATTTAATAAACCTTCATCTTGATCAACGCCCTTCAAGCGTACTTCAATTTCAGGGTGTTGCTTATTAAAATCACTCAAATGCGGCACAAGCCATTGAATACCAAAGGTTTGTGGCACACTAATTGCCAAATGTGGTTCTGCTTTAAGTGTTAATAAACGTTCGGTCGCTTCATTTAATTTTCGCAAGACTTTGTTAATATCAACAAAATAGGCTTTCCCAAATTCCGTCAATTCGAGCGAACGATTTTTACGAATAAAAAGCTCGACACCTAAAAAATCTTCTAATAATTTTATTTGATGGCTCACTGCGGCTTGTGTCACAAAAAGTTCATCCGCAGCTTTTGTAAAACTTAAATGTCGTGCAGCTGATTCGAAAGACTTCAATGAATTCAAGGGAGGCAAACGTTTATACATAATTCTTCCCAACGGCTAAATTTTAGTTTATAATGATTAAGATCTAATTCGGATTAGTTTTTTTTATGCGTCAAATAAAAAAACATCATTTGTCCTTCCATCACCTTCTACCTACAATACACCCATACTTAATGATTGGTAATTCCTTACAAGTTAATGAGTTTCAGACTTAAGTATGAGGTTGTGTTTGCATATAGTTCGGTTCTCCGAACTGGAGTAACAATTAAGTTACTCATTTACTTCCTGTATATATTAAACCATTCTGGTTAAGCGCTGCTCATTTCGAGCGGCGTTTTTTTATTCCTGGCATTCTAACATAAGCAAAATTTTATTTCCTGACCAACTTCACAAATTTGAAAATCCAATAAAAATTTTGAGAAATTACAATATTTTTGTGTTTAAAGGTTTTCATAGTTATCGTAATGGTGTAGATTAACTGCATTTCCATTCATAAAATTATTTATACAAATTAAGGAAGCAAAATGAAAGACTTAGACTGGAACAATCTTGGATTTAGTTATATCAAAACAGATTACCGTTTCATCGCACATTGGAAAGATGGCAAATGGGATGAAGGTAAACTCACCACTGATAATATGTTACATATCCACGAAGGTTCAACTGCTATTCACTACGGTCAACAATGCTTTGAAGGTTTAAAAGCCTATCGTTGTAAAGATGGTTCAATCAACTTATTCCGTCCTGATCAAAATGCAAAACGCATGCAACATACCTCTGATCGCTTATTAATGCCACAAGTGCCAACAGAATTATTTATCCGTGCTTGTAAAGAAGTTGTGAAAGCAAACCAAGAATGGTTAGGTCCTTACGGCTCTGGCGCAACATTATATTTACGTCCATTCCTCTTTGGTACAGGCGCGAATATCGGTGTAAAAACCGCACCTGAATTTATTTTCTCTGTATTCTGCTGCCCTGTTGGCGCTTATTTCAAAGGTGGTTTAGCACCATCTAATTTCATTACGACTGATTACGACCGTGCTGCCCCTATGGGTACGGGTGGCGTAAAAGTGGGTGGTAACTATGCTGCAAGCTTACTTCCACATGAATTAGCGGCAGAAGCTGGCACACCAGAGCGTAAATTCGCTGATGCGATCTATCTCGATCCAAAAACACATACTAAAATTGAAGAAGTGGGTGCGGCAAACTTCTTTGGTATCACCAAAGATAATAAATTTATCACACCAGCATCTGAATCTATTTTACCAAGTATCACTAAATACTCATTACTTCACATTGCAAAAGAACGTTTAGGTATGGAAGCTATCGAAGGTGATGTGTATATCGATCAACTTGATCAATTTGCAGAAGCGGGAGCTTGTGGTACTGCCGCAGTAATTACGCCAGTAGGCGGTATTCAACACAAAGGTAAATTCCACGTGTTCTATTCAGAAACTGAAGTAGGCCCTGTGACACGTAAACTTTACAACGAGCTAACCGGTATCCAATTCGGTGATGTGGAAGCACCTGAAGGCTGGATTGTAAAAGTAGAATAATATCTTCCTTTCTATAAAAAAGTAAGACTCACATAATTTAAGGACTGAGTTCTGTCATCTACAGGGCTTAGTCCTTTTAGTTTTACACGCTGAGATATCCCTTATTAATAATATTTTTTCCACACAAAATATCTTCAAAATTGACCGCACTTTTCCCCTTTTATTGTGTGCCTATATTTCAAATTATGATCTTCATCACAGTTTTATTTGAACAGATCGATTAGAATAAAATTGTCCATTTTTTCAAACAAATAAGGAAGAAAAATGATGACTCCCTCAGCACTTATAGGCGAAGGAATTAACCTGATGTTTTCAGGGATGGGTTTTGTGTTGGTCTTTTTGCTCATTTTAATTTGGGCAATTGGAGTGATGTCTAAACTTATCAATCTATTCTTTCCAGAACCACAACCCGAACCCAAAACCTCCCCAAATTCAACCGCACTTTCTGCGGCACCAACTGACGATTTTGAGCGTTTACGTCCTGTGATTGCAGCGGCTATCGCACACCATCGCCGTACCCAACAGTTCAAATAACATAAGGATTTTACTATGACTAAAAAAATTAAAATGACAGAACTGGTGCTTCGTGATGCCCACCAATCACTTTTTGCAACTCGCTTGCGTCTTGATGATATGTTGCCAATTGCTCATGAATTAGATGATATCGGCTATTGGTCTTTGGAAGCTTGGGGCGGAGCAACATTTGATAGCTGTATTCGCTTTTTAGGTGAAGATCCTTGGGTACGTTTGCGCGAATTGAAAAAAGCTTGTCCAAAAACTCCATTGCAAATGCTATTACGTGGTCAAAACCTATTAGGCTATCGTCACTATGCTGATGATGTAGTAGAACGTTTCGTAGAACGTTGTGTAGCGAATGGTATGGATGTTTTCCGCGTATTCGATGCGCTTAATGACCCGCGTAATATGAAAGCAGCGTTGCAAGCAGTACGTAAATTTGGTGGTCATGCTCAAGGGACATTAAGTTATACCACTAGCCCAGTTCATACCATGCAAACCTGGCTTGATACGACTGAACAATTACTTGAAATCGGTATCGATAGCTTGGTCATCAAAGATATGTCAGGTATTTTAAATCCAATGGCGGCAGCAGACTTAGTACGCGAAATCAAAAAACGTTTTGACGTAGAATTGCATTTACACTGCCACTCAACCACTGGTATGGCAGAAATGGCGTTATTAAAAGCGGTTGAAGCTGGTGTAGATGGTATTGATACGGCTATTTCTTCTATGTCAGGTACTTATGGTCACCCTGCAACTGAATCCCTAGTTGCCACTTTGCAAGGCACTGAGTATGACACCGGTTTGGATATTCCTCGTTTGGAAAAAATTGCTGCCTATTTCCGCAATGTACGTAAAAAATACGCTAAATTTGAAGGCCAATTACGTGGTGTAGATAGCCGTATTTTAGTGGCACAAGTGCCAGGTGGCATGCTCACTAACTTGGAAAACCAATTAAAACAACAAAATGCATCCGATAAATTAGATTTAGTATTAGAAGAAATCCCACGCGTACGCAAAGACTTGGGCTACATTCCACTTGTTACGCCAACCTCTCAAATTGTTGGTACACAATCGGTTATTAACGTACTTACAGGCGAACGCTACAAAACTATCGCCAAAGAAACTGCTGGTATTTTAAAAGGTGAATACGGTAAAACGCCTTCACCGGTAGATAGCGCGTTGCAAGCTCGAGTATTAGAAGGTGCTGCGCCAGTAACTGACCGTCCTGCCGATCACATTGCGCCGGAAATGGCGAAGATTGAAGCTGAAGTTGCTGAACAAGCTAAAGCGAAAGGCGTGAAATTGGCAGACAACGCCGTAGATGATGCTTTAATCGTGGCGCTCTTCCCTCAAATTGCATGGAAATTCTTAGAAAACCGCAATAATCCTGCAGCCTTTGAACCTGCTCCAACTGG
>CBCSVJ010000113.1:0-4594 GCA_965143545.1 uncultured Haemophilus sp.
ATATTAATCGTGTTTTGACCATCACCACCTGTTCCCACGATATCCGCAAAAGGGTAGTCAGGGCGAGGGAATGATTTGGCATTTTGCAAGGAGGCCGACACCGCACCACTTAATTCATCGATGGTAGCCCCACGTACTTTTAACGCAATCAGCATGGCGGCAATTTGTTCGTTATTCAGTTCGCCTTGCATAATAGCATTAAAAATGACCGCACTTTCTTCTTTGTTAAGTGTTTTTCCGTTGTAAAGTTGTTCTAATAATTGAGCCGTTTGCATAATCTCGTCCCTTATACGTAAATATCGTAATCTAAATCGCGTGCTTCATCGCCAGTCATGCCACGGAAGCCCCAGCAGTGCGCAGGTTGTTCTTTAATCGTAATTTCAACGTTGTGAGATTTAATACCAATTTTGTAGTCCAGTTCGCTGAAGAGCATTTTAATTAAACGTTTTTTGGTGCCTTCCATACGACCTTGCATAAGGTTAATCTCAATAACGGTGTAATCATCGTTACGATCGATAGGATAAAGAAAATTTTCTTTATCTAAACATAAAAAACGAATTGCATGCTTTCCACGGGGAATGTCTAAACCAAGGTTTAAACAGTTATAAATTACTTCAGCAATATCTTGACGACGAGGTGCAAGCACTTCTTTTAATCCATATACGGTAATCATTTTTCTTCCTTAATCTCTGTTTAATAACCATTCCACAGATTGTTGTAATAATTTCGAACCTTGTACAGTAAGAATGCTTTCTGGGTGGAATTGGAAAGCACAAATTGGCAAGGTTTTATGGCGAATCGCCATCACAATACCATTGTAATCTGCATTGACAATAAATTCGTCAGGTAGATTTTTACCCATTAAAGAGTGATAACGTGCCACAGGCATTGGGTTGGCAATATCTTTAAACATAGCTTGGTTATCGTGTTGAATGCGTGATACTTTACCATGTAATACTTCGCCTGCATGTACAACCTCCCCACCAAAGGCTTGAATAAGCGCTTGATGGCCTAAGCAAATACCAATAATTGGCACATCATTTTTTAAACGTTCAATGAGTGGGAGTAAGATCCCAGCTTCTGCCGGGGTACCTGGTCCTGGAGAAAGCGCAAGAATTGTATTAGGTGTATTTAATGCCTCTTGCACCACTTGTTCTAAATTGGTGTCATTACGATAAATTTTTACGTTATGCCCAAGCACACGGAATTGATCCACTAAGTTATAAGTGAATGAATCAAAATTATCTAAAAAGAGAATATTAGCCATAATTTATCGTCCTTATTTTGCTTGGGTATTGATTTGTTTGATTGCTTTAAGCACTGCAGCCGCTTTATGGCGAGTTTCATCCGCTTCCATTTGAGGATCAGAATCTAATACTTCACCACAACCTGCTTGAATATGGGCAATGCCATTTTGTACAAAGGCAGAACGAATCACGATACAGGTATCAAAACGGCCGTCAGAGGTGAGATAACCGACCGCACCACCGTAGCTGTGGCGTTTTTGCTGTTCAAATTGATAAATTAACTGCATCGCTTTAATTTTAGGCGCACCAGTTAACGTCCCCATATTCATACAAGCTTGATAAGCGTGTAAGGCATCAAGTTCAGGACGAAGTTTACCCACTACGCGAGAAACCAAATGCATGATGTGCGAATAGCGATCTACTTGCATTAATTCAGCGACTTTACGTGTACCGCTTTGGCATACGCGAGCAATGTCATTACGCGCTAAATCTACCAACATTAAATGTTCGGCTTGCTCTTTATGATCAAGGCGTAATTCTAATTCCAAACGTGCATCTAATTCTGGATCAATATTACCATGTGCATCAAAACCACGCGGGCGAGAACCTGCAATTGGATAAATTTCTAATTGGCGATTGTCTGGCGCATATTTCAACGCACTTTCAGGTGATGCGCCAAATAAAATGAAATCCTCATCGTTCATATAGAACATGTAAGGACTTGGATTGTTAAGCTTTAATTGTGCGTAGCTCGCAAGGGTATTCGGACAAGCTAATGAAAAACGGCGGGATGGCACGATTTGGAACACATCACCAATATTAATATGATGTTTTAACGCTTTAACGATACCTGTAAATTCAGGATCTTCAAAGTTGGTGCTGACCTCATCACTTGCTGCTTTAATGGAAAGTACGCCATCAATATTTTTTAATTTTTGTGCAATAGAAAGTGCTGTTTTCGCGACTTCCACTTGTTCTTCTTGACTAAAACAGAAGCTTTTTAAGGTAGCTTGTTGGCTTTGATGATCGATGGTAATTAAGTTTTCGGCGAGATAGAAACTGTAATCAGGGCAGTGAATACCATCATCTTTTAATTCAACACCTTGCATTGGAATAAAATTTGCCACCAAATCATAAGCAAATAAACCACCTAAAAAGACTGGCGTGCTGCTATGTTGATAATGGTTAGAAATGACACGAAGTCCATCAAAAATGGTTGCAGCTTGTAATTTACTGTCTTCATCTAATTGATTATCGAGCGGCGCAAATTGTACAGAAAATTCATTGTCAAAATTGACCGCACTTACAGTACCGAGTTGGCTTAATACGGGATGAATTTCTTTTAACACTTGTTTACCGTTCGCATTTAGCGCTCTAAATGTCACTTGATTGCCTAAGCAAGTAATTTTAACGGCAGCATTAATTAGAATAAGGCTCTGTAAGCTGTTTTTACTGCCGATTTCAGCAGAGTCGAGGAGAAGAGAATTTGAGTTCTGTTTGCAAAGCGTATTAAAAATTGCGGTAGTATCGGCATGGTAGGGAACCGGTTGAGAGGTCACCGCAATAAATGGGGTGTTTTTCATAATGAATCCTTTATTCTGAACTTTTGCACTATTAAACTAGTACATGGTGCGTAAGTCAAGAAAATAATCAAAAAATTGGCGTGATTTTACAATATTTTTTTAATTTTTAACCAAAGATATTAAAAGTAGAGGAAGTTGATTAGAAAAAAGCCATTTCGAGGCATATCTCAAAATGGCTTAATAGAAGAAGTAGATTCAGAGATTAGAGAGATGCAACGATCTCATCAATTTTATTTCTTGCTGAACGTTGTGCTTTTTCAATCGCTTCAGCACCTAATCCGATACCTTTTGCATAAGCAAACTGAACATCGGTAATACCAACAAAACCTAAAATCGCTTTTAAGTAATTTGTCACATTATTGTTTTCATCATACATGCCACCAAAGCTCGCTAATACAATCGCTTTTTTGCCTTGAAGTAAACCTTCAGGGCCATTTGCGGTGTATTGGAAAGTTACACGAGGGCGAGCAATAAAATCAAAATAAGATTTAAGTTGTGTTGGGATGCTTAAGTTATACATTGGTGCACCAATTACGATAATATCTGCTGCTTTTAATTCAGCCACTAATTCATCAGATAAGGCTAAAAGTGCATTTTCTTCTGCTGTTTTAGGTTCACCACGTACCGCAGTTGCCGCCGTTGCATCAAAATGGGGAAGTTGTTGCGCCGCTAAATCACGTACCACAATGTTGTGACCTTTTAATTTTTCAATGGTGTAATCGGCTAATTTATTACTTTGAGAGTTATCTGAAAGGATGCTTGATTTTAATACTAATACGTTCATAGAGTTTCCTTTAATTTGTGTCTATCAAAAGTGCGGTCATTTTATCGGAAATTTTGAATAGATAAAGTAGCTATCAGGAAAATCATTGTTTACTCATTGGAAAGAATTGAGCGAGATATTAACAAGTGTGGAGGAAAGTGCTAAAATTCTCCGCCGCACTTGGTTTGCTCAATAGTGGGAGTGAATGAAAGTGCGGTTTGTTTTTAATCATTATTTGCATGTTGCCTTTCGTATGGGCGACCACTGTAGAAGGAAAAATTATGCCTATTATTACTTTACCGGACGGTTCTAAACGTGAATTTGATCGTCCAGTTTCTGTGTTAGAAGTGGCTCAAGATATCGGAGTCGGTCTGGCCAAAGCAACCATCGCTGGCCGTGTAAACGGCGTACGTCATGATGCCTGTGACATCATCAATGAAGATGCCAACCTTGAAATTATTACGGCAAAAGATGAAGACGGTTTAGAAATTATTCGTCACTCTTGCGCACACTTGCTTGGTCACGCAATCAAACAATTATTCCCTGATGTCAAAATGGCAATCGGTCCAACGATTGAAAATGGCTTCTATTATGACGTGGATTTAGACCGTTCTTTAACGCAAGAAGACATT
Source organism: uncultured Haemophilus sp. (assembly GCA_965143545.1). Classification (GTDB taxonomy): domain Bacteria; phylum Pseudomonadota; class Gammaproteobacteria; order Enterobacterales; family Pasteurellaceae; genus Haemophilus_D. The sequence goes on from CBCSVJ010000113.1 coordinate 4,226, forward strand.
GATGCTATCGAAAAACGTATGCTTGAATTGGCAAAAACCAATTATGACGTCATCAAAACTCCGGTAAGCTGGCAAGAAGCAAGAGATACTTTTGAAAACCGCGGTGAGCCATACAAAATGGCTATCTTAGATGAAAATATCGAACGTACCGCAACGCCTGCGCTTTATCATCACGAAGAATACATTGATATGTGCCGTGGACCACATGTGCCGAATATGCGTTTCTGCCACAACTTCAAATTAATGAAAGTTGCAGGTGCTTATTGGCGTGGCGATAGCAAAAATAAAATGTTACAACGTATCTATGGTACGGCTTGGGCTGATAAAAAACAATTAGCGGAATACTTAACTCGCTTAGAAGAAGCCGCA
>CBCSVJ010000114.1:0-4588 GCA_965143545.1 uncultured Haemophilus sp.
AATCGTTGTTTATGTGGGTGATAACCTCGATGACTTCGGTGATGCGATCTACGGTAAACAAAATGCAGAACGTCGTGATTTCGTTGCACAAAACAGAGCGAAATTTGGTAAAACATTCATCGTTTTACCTAACCCGAACTACGGCGGTTTTGAAGGTGGTTTAGCAAAAGATTACTTCAAAGGTGATTCAAGCAGCAAAGTGAAAGCACGTTTAGATGCGATTAAAGCTTGGGATGGTAAATAATCTCCTGTTTTAAATAAAGCAACACCCGCAGAGATGCGGGTGTTTTGTTTTAGTCGAAAAGTGCGGTCTATTTTCGCATCATTTTTTCTTTATGCGCGGCAAAATCGCCACCTTTGGCAAGCATACGAAGTTGTAAGATAACACGCTCTTTGAGCAAATCTTGTTCAGCCTTAGTCATATCTAAGGCATTGGAGCCTGCCGTGAATACGATGGTTACCATGCCTTCTGCCTGAACATAAGAGACATATTGAGAGTAGTGATTTTTCTTCGCAATATATTCGGCCAATTCATCGACAAAGTGTTTGATTTCGCGGGCAGCTGCGGTACGGAAAGCTTGAGAAGTTCCCGAACTTTCACGTAAGAGCAAACGGAACACGTTGGTGCTGTGAGTGATAAATTCAAAAAAGGTTTCCACGGATACGCGGATCACACTACCACCTGCATCAATACGTTTACGTGCTTGGCGCATTAATTGACGGAGGGTTAAACCTGCTTCATCTACCATTTCTAATCCGAGCTCATCCATATCGCTAAAGTGGCGATAGAAAGAGGTTGGTGCAATGCCTGCTTCACGTGCAACTTCACGTAAGCTTAAATTAGAAAAGCTTTTTTCTGCACTCAACTGATTGAACGCTGCGTCAATTAAGGCTCGACGGGTTTTTTCTTTTTGAATTGCTCGAACGCCTGCCATTTGGTTTTCCTCAGTCTATGATGAATTATTTTTTATTCGCTAAAATTGATTTAACTTGTTCACTGATCGCATTTGCAACTCGTTCATAACGATTACGTAACGGAGAGCCTGGACGGTAAACAAGCGCAATAGTACGAGCGGGTTCTGGTGAATGACAAGGAATATATTTTACGCCTTTACGTGTGCCTTCATTTAATACAGCAAGTTCTGGCATAAAGGTAATACCTGCATTAGCTGCCACCATATTGCGTAAAGTTTCTAGACTCGTCGCTTGGAAGTGAGAGTCTTCTTTCGCACCTGCTGTAAAACAATAATCCAGTGCTTGATTACGTAAGCAGTGCCCATCATCTAACATGAGCATTTCTTGCCCTTTTAGGGTATTCATGGCAATTTTGCTTTCTGAAGCCCATGGATGTTCTTCTGAAACAGCAAGTAACATTTTTTCATCAAAAATGGGTACTTCGATAAAGGCTTCTGTTTCGGGTACACGAGCCACAATTGCGCAATCTAAGCGACCTGTTTCTAATTGCTCTAATAGTTGATGCGTTTGAGCTTCGTAAAGAAAAACTTCTAAATCTGGGAAAGTTTCTTTTAATGTTGGTACAATGTAAGGAAGTAGATAAGGGCCAACAGTAGGGATGAGTCCAATGTGTAATGGACCGGTCATTTCTTTACCTTGATTGCTTGCCATTTCTTTAAGTAATTTTACTTCACGTAATACAGTGCGAGCTTGCTCAACAAGCAACATACCTGATTGCGTGAAAAGCACTTTACGGCTAGTACGTTCAAGTAAAATAATGCCTAACTCATCTTCGAGTTTGCGGATTTGACCACTTAAAGTTGGTTGGCTAACATTGCAAGAATCCGCTGCACGACGGAAGTGTTTGAATTCAGAAAGGGCAACTAAGTATTCTAAATCACGAATATTCATAGGGTTCTCACTTTATAGAATATGTCAATTAAAAGGATAGAATTAATTGATTGTAACTATATCACAAAACTTTCTATAATGCCTATCAAGTTTTTAAGGCAAATTCATTTAACTAACAGAGGAGACACATTATGTCTAATATGGAAGGAAAAAAAGTCCCACAAGTTACATTTCGTACTCGTCAAGGTGATCAATGGGTTGATGTGACTACATCTGAATTATTTGATAACAAAACAGTTGTTGTTTTCTCATTACCAGGTGCGTTCACACCAACTTGTTCATCATCTCACTTACCACGTTATAACGAACTTGCACCCGTTTTCAAACAACATGGTGTAGATGATATTTTAGTGGTATCAGTAAATGATACGTTTGTGATGAATGCGTGGAAAGAAGCTGAAGAAGCACATAACGTAAAATTCATTCCAGATGGTAACGGTACTTTCACTGAAGGTATGGGCATGTTAGTTGGAAAAGATGATTTAGGTTTTGGTAAACGTTCTTGGCGTTATTCTATGCTCGTGAAAAATGGCGTAGTGGAAAAAATGTTTATTGAACCAAATGAACCAGGCGATCCATTTAAAGTATCAGATGCAGATACCATGTTGAAATACATTGCACCAAATTACCAAGTGCAAGAATCAATCTCAATCTTCACTAAACCTGGTTGCCCATATTGTGCGAAAGCAAAACAGCTTTTACGCGATAAAGGTTTAAGCTTTGAAGAAATCGTATTAGGTCACGATGCAACAATCGTGAGTGTACGTGCAGTTTCTGGTCGTTCAACTGTGCCACAAGTATTCATTGGTGGTAAACACATCGGCGGTAGCGACGATTTAGAAAAATACTTTGCATAATTGATTGCAGGTAGGAATTTTTTATATTTTTGATTATTAGGAACATAATTTAAAAGGGAGCGAAAGCTCCCTTTTGTGTTTTTATCGTCTTGTTATGTTCTTAAGCGTTAAAACCAATGTAGCAAACTGAGATTAAAACTACGTAAAAAATAACCGCACTTAGTAGCAATAATTTTACGGCAAGTTTAGGTTTATGCTGATGTAATTTATAAACTAAACGCGCAATTAAGACTAAAACAAAGGGATAAACCCAAAAGATAATCGAGAAAAGATCGATCTGAAAATCGCTCAGTGTAGGGTTTTTCACAAAAGCAGTAGAAAGCAGAGAGGCCATAGGCCACAGTAAAATGGGTAAACAAAATGCCGCAAGTCCCCAAGCGAAGCCACTAAATCCTGTCGGCATAGTTTGTTTTTTCATAATGAACCTTATATGATGAACAAAATTAAATGAAAAAGGAATATAGCAAATGCAGTCTTTATTTGGTAGTGAAACTGATGCCGTTCAAGAGAGAAAATTGGTGAAACGTCTATTAAGAAAGAAAAAAATTACCTTCATTTTGACCGCACTTTGCGTATTGATTTATCTCTTACAGAGTATAGGGTTTGAAGAGTCGATTATGGATTTGTTCCATTATCCTGCTTATTCTTGGGAAGATCAGGAGATATGGCGTTATTTCACTCATGCTATTGTTCATTTGTCGGTACCGCATATTTTATTTAACCTTTCTTGGTTTTGGTTATTTGGTGGCGCGATTGAGCGCCGATTTGGTTCTCTCCATTTTTTATTATTAGTTTTAGTCTCTGCTGCAGTGAGTGGTGCTGTACAGAATTATTTTACCGGTCCCGACTTTTTCGGGCTATCAGGTGTGGTTTATGCCGTGTTAGGTTATGTGTTGGTGGTAGACAAATTGCACCCGCATAGTTTTGACTTGCCAGAAGGCTTTTTTACAATGTTACTGGTAGGGCTTGTATTTGGCTTTATTAGTCCGCTTTTTGGTATTAATATAGGGAACGCTGCTCACATTTCAGGCTTTATCTTAGGATTGGTTTGGGGATTTCTGCAGAGTAAAATTAGAGCTAAATCGTTTAGCTAATTCAAATTTATAGGCATTTATATGAAGCAATCATTACGCCATCAGAAAATAATTGAGCTTGTAAAGCTAAAAGGATATGCCAGCACAGAAGAGCTGGTTATCGAACTGGAAGTCAGCCCACAGACTATTAGACGAGATCTGAATATCCTTGCAGAACAAGATTTAATTCGTCGTCATCATGGTGGTGCCGCTCCTTCTTCTACCGCAGAAAATTCTGATTACATTGAACGTAAACAATTTTTCCCTTCCCAAAAAAGTGCCATTGCTCGTGAAGTGGCAAAACGTATTCCAAACGGTGCATCCTTATTTATTGATATTGGTACCACGCCTGAAGCTGTTGCAAGTGCCTTGTTAAACCATGAACGGTTACGCATTGTGACAAATAATATCAATGCCGCTCATTTATTACGCCAAAATGAAACTTTTGATATTACAATGGCGGGTGGCTCCTTACGTAAGGATGGTGGAATTATTGGTGAGGCAACGGTTAATTTTATTTCGCAATTCCGTTTAGATTTTGGAATTCTGGGCATTAGTGCAATTGACCTTGACGGTTCATTATTAGACTATGATTACCACGAAGTTCAAGTAAAACGCGCCATTATAGAAAGCTCTCGCCAAACGTTATTAGCGACCGACCATTCGAAATTCTCTCGACAAGCGATTGTGCGATTAGGGGAACTCAAAGATGTAGATTATCTTTTCACTGACGATGTGCCAAAACAAATTGCGGATTATTTAGAAAATAGCAACACAAAGCTAGTGATTTGC
>CBCSVJ010000115.1:0-4524 GCA_965143545.1 uncultured Haemophilus sp.
GCTGTAATAATAACCCTAAACTGTTTAAGCTTTGTTTCTTCGTTCTTTCCTCAAGAAATTTCCCAAGGCTGACGAAACCGATGACCATCACCGATACTTCAAAATAGACATGAGATGCGCCATCATGCCCCATTGACTGATAATAAAACAGCATAAAGACCGAATAGAGATAAATCACCAACGTACCAGTACTCACGAGTACATCCATATTGGCCAAACCACCTCGAATACTACCAATCGCACCTTTATAAAAAGGAATGGCTAACCAAAGTTGCACAATACTCGCAAGAACAAATTGCCACATTGGTGGAATCATCCAAGAATGATGATTAAACATCATCCCGATCATTCCGATTAAAAAAGGAATGTTAAATAACAAAAGCAACCATAAAAGAGGACTAATATTCTATTCATTATGTGCGCTAGGCAGCACATTTTGCTTTAGAATGCCATTAAATCCCGCTTTTTGAATAATTGTCAAAATATCTTGTTCTGAAGCCTGAGATGAATCAAATACTACGTGCGCTTCCTCTGCCGCAAAATTCACGCCCGCGTCAGAGACAAAATCATTTCGATTCAATACTTTCTCAATCCGATTAGCACAGGATTGGCAGGTCATCCCCTCGATTTGAATGGCTATTTTTTTATTCTGTTGCATAAAAACCTGCGTCTTCAATTGTTTCAATTAATTGTGCAATACTGACCGCACTTTCATCAAAGGTAACCACTGCTTTACCGTCATCAAGTGTTACTACGGCTTTTTCTACGCCATTAAGTTCTTCTAACACTCTTGTGACGCTTTTCACACAACCACCACAAGTCATTCCTGTTACATGTAATGTAATTGATTTCATATTTACTCCTTAATTATTGATATAGATTGAAATTGAGTTTACTATAAACCTTAACATAAGGTTAAGGTCAAGGATTTTTTATGAACATCAGTGAAATGGCAAAATTAGTCGGTTTATCCAGTAAACAAATTCGGGATTATGAAAAGTCCGGCTTATTAAAACCAGCACAGCGAAGCCTTTCCGGTTATCGCCATTATGAAGAAAAGGATTTAGAACGACTACGTTTTATTCGTCACTCTCGAGATGTTGGGTTTTCACTCCAACAAATTCACCAACTTTTGCAATTACAGGATAATCCCAATCGTAGTAGCAGAGAAGTTAAAGCACTTACGACGCAGCATATTAAAACATTGAATGAGCAAATTCATCACTTGCAAAAAATGGTAGAGGAATTGGAACGATGGCATAACGCTTGTCAGGGCAATGATGGCCCTGAATGCAGTATTTTAGAAGGATTAAAAGGATAAATTAATATTCCCAGCTTTCAGGATCGATGCCTAAATCACGCATGATCTCTTTGGCATTTTCAGGAATCTCATCATGGCGTTCTTTCATTAAATCCGCATCAGTCGGTAATGGCTGCCCCGTAAAAGCATGCAAAAATGCCTCACAAAGCAATTCACTATTTGTTGCATGGCGCAAACTTTTCAGCTGACGACGCGTACGCTCATTCGTCAAAATTTCCAATACTTTAATCGGAATAGAAACGGTAATTTTTTTAACTTGTTCGCTCTTTTTGCCATGTTCCGCATAAGGGCTAATATATTTGCCATCCCAGTTTGCCATAATGCACCTTAAATAACCTGATAATTTATCCGTATTTTAATGAAAAATAAGCAAAATGACAATCTAGACGGCTAAAAGTATAGCATGCTATTTCCCTTACATTCACTTACAAACATTTACAATAATTTGCAGAACTAAAAACCCTTATCTTTGACTAAATGCCTATTGCATTCGCAATACATTATTGTTATTTGAAGATAACGACATGTTTAATATTGAGGTCTATTATGTCAAAAAAACTTTTTGCTGAATTCTTCGGCACATTTTGGTTAGTGTTTGGTGGTTGTGGTAGTGCAATCTTTGCCGCTTCTGTCAACCTAGGTATCGGTTATGTAGGCGTTGCATTTGCGTTTGGTTTAACCGTATTAACCATGGCTTACGCTGTAGGTCACATTTCTGGTGGTCACTTTAACCCAGCTGTAACACTTGGTTTAGTGGCTGGCGGTCGTTTCTCTGCGAAAGATGCCCTTCCATACATCGTTTCTCAAGTAGTTGGTGGTTTAGTCGCGGGTGCTGCACTTTATCTTATCGCATCAGGTAAAGCGGGCTTTGATGTGACTGCTGGTTTCGCATCTAACGGTTACGGTGAACATTCTCCTGAAGGTTATTCTTTAGAAGCGGTATTTGTAGCAGAAGTATTATTGACTGCATTCTTCTTATTAATCATCATGGGTTCAACTCATAAAAATGCAGCTGCAGGTTTTGCGCCAATCGCAATTGGTTTAGGCTTAACGTTAATCCACTTAATCAGCATTCCTGTATCAAATACCTCTGTAAACCCAGCGCGTAGTACTGCTGTTGCGCTATTCCAAGGTTCTTGGGCAATCGACCAATTATGGTTATTCTGGGTTGCGCCGATTATCGGTGGTATTTTAGGTGGTATTATCTACCGCACTTTATTAGCGAAAAATAACTAAGATTTCGTTTCATAGAAAAAGAAGAAGGCATCACCACAATGCCTTCTTTTTCATCTTTTATATTGTGTAATCCAAATATATAAATAAAAACCACCTTTCGGTGGTTTCAGTCAATTATAAGGTTTTTGCAAGATCTTTTAGGAAAGCTTTAAACTCTTTCCCTAATTTATCATGACGAAGACCATATTCTACAAAAGCTTCCATATAGCCAATCTTGTCACCACAGTCAAAGCTTCTGCCTGTCATATGGAACGCTTCAACGGTCTCTTTCTCAATAAGCATATCGATCGCATCCGTTAATTGGATTTCATCACCCACGCCAACAGGTGTTTTTTCTAATAAATCCCAAATCGCAGCAGAGAACACATAACGACCTACAACGGCAAGATTTGATGGAGCCTCTTCCACAGATGGTTTTTCAACAATGCTGTTAATTTTAACGCTATCGCCACCTTTCAATTCTATGCCACCACAATCCGCAATACCATAACTACTCACTTCATCAGCAGCAACAGGCGCTACCATAATTTGGCTTGCTTGTGTTTCTTTAAAACGTTTGATCATCGCGGAAAGATTTTCTTTCTTTTGATTTGCCGTAAAATCCGCTAAAAGCACATCAGGCAACACCACTGCAAACGGCTCGTTTCCAACGACAGGACGACCACATAACACCGCATGCCCCAAGCCTTTCGCATTCCCTTGACGAACATGCATGATCGTTACATCTTTAGGACAAATAGAACGAACCTCTTCCAAAAGTTGACGTTTAACACGTTTCTCAAGCATTGTTTCCAACTCAAAAGACGTATCAAAGTGGTTTTCAATCGCATTTTTAGAAGAATGTGTAACTAACACGATTTCTTTAATGCCTGCTGCAACACACTCATTCACAACATATTGAATAAGTGGTTTATCCACAAGCGTTAACATTTCTTTTGGAATCGCTTTTGTTGCTGGCAACATACGGGTGCCTAGACCAGCTACGGGAATAATTGCTTTCATTGATTTTCCTTTTTGTTTAAATATCCAATGACCACACTTCTGTAACACAAAAGTGCGGTCATTATTTATTAAATTTTGATAGATTTAAGTTGGAAAAGTTCCTTCTCTACCTTTATAACTCAAATTCCGTTATTTTTAAAATCTTGCAAACCAATGGGTTTAATTTTTTGAAAAACGTTAATTAAATTATAAATAGAATGTAAAACATTCATAAAACTCGTTGGTCTAAGATGCCCCATCTATATGTTCATCTTTTGACTGCAGAATTCGTTGGTAAATTTCCTCTCGGTGAACGGATACTTCTTTAGGCGCTTGCACACCGAGTTTGACTTGGTTTCCACGTACACTCAAAACCGTGATAGAAATATCGTCTCCAATGAGAACACTTTCGCCAACTTTTCGAGTTAAGATTAACATCTTTTATCTCCTTAGTTTGCATTTATTAGATATCCCTATCAATCAAGTAAAGATCGGCATCCCACCGACCTGCTTGTACTACAGAGTATTGCTTAACCAGTTTTTTGCGACTGTTAATGCTAAACTCACATTTTCTGGTTGGGAGCCTCCTGCCATTGCCATATCAGGGCGACCACCGCCTTTTCCACCAACTTGCTGAGCCATTAAATTCACTAGCTCACCAGCCTTCACTTTAGCAGTTAAATCGCTTGTCACGCCAACGACGAGGTTGACTTTATCATCTAAAATAGATGCAAATACAATTACGCCTGAACCAAGTTGATTTTTTAAATCATCAACCATCACACGTAACGATTTAGTTTCAATTCCGTCTAGTTGATGTACGATTACAGAAACATCATTAATTTTAACCGCACTTTTCACTAAATCGGACCCTGCTTGCATTGCGGCTTTTTCTTTTAATCCTTGTAATTCTTTTTCTGCTTTCTTCGCTGTATCTTGAAGTTGCTGAATTTTCTCAACAAGGGTATTAACGTCAGATTTAAATA
>CBCSVJ010000116.1:0-4509 GCA_965143545.1 uncultured Haemophilus sp.
AAGATTCACTGAATCTGACAAACCTAAACTTTGTAATTTTTGGTTCGCTAATTCAATTTGGCGTAAATATTCAGTTTGTGCTTTTTCTCCAGTAAACCATGCACCACCGACGCCGACAATACCGAGGGCAACAATGACACCTAATGCTACAGTTGATTTTTTCATTTTGATTCCTTTGCTAACTAATAGATGATTAAAATTGATGGCAATTTATCACAAATCACAATTTTTTTCTTATTTTTCAAAAATAATTTTATATCTTTTTCAAAAATAATTTTATATCCCCTTGAACTTCTCATCTCTGGACTTATTTTGTAAAACAAGAACGGAAATAACCGCACTTTAAAAGGAAGAAAAAATTTTAAATCTTGCCTCTTGAAATGCGAAAAAGCATCCACATCTTATTCATCGTAACAATTTACAACGAATTTAAAATTTACTTAGGAGTAACAAAATGGGAAAAATTATTGGTATTGACTTAGGTACAACAAACTCTTGTGTGGCAGTAATGGATGGTGATAAACCACGCGTAATCGAAAACGCAGAAGGTGATCGCACTACTCCGTCAATTATTGCTTATACAAATGATAACGAAATTTTAGTGGGTCAACCGGCAAAACGCCAAGCAGTGACCAACCCGAAAAATACACTATTTGCAATCAAACGTTTAATCGGTCGTCGGTTTGAAGATGCTGAAGTCAAACGTGATATCGACATTATGCCATTTGAAATCACCAAAGCAGACAACGGTGATGCATGGGTAAATGTAAAAGGTGACAAACTTGCACCTCCACAAATCTCTGCAGAAGTATTGAAAAAAATGAAGAAAACTGCGGAAGATTTCTTAGGTGAGCCAGTGACTGAAGCGGTAATCACTGTTCCTGCATACTTTAACGATGCTCAACGTCAAGCGACAAAAGATGCAGGTCGTATCGCAGGCTTAGAAGTTAAACGTATTATCAACGAACCAACAGCAGCAGCATTAGCTTACGGTTTAGATAAAGGCCAAGGCAACAAAACTATCGCTGTTTATGACTTAGGTGGTGGTACATTCGACTTATCTATCATCGAAATTGATGAAGTAGGTGGCGAAAAAACCTTCGAAGTATTAGCAACCAATGGTGATACTCACTTAGGTGGTGAAGACTTCGATAACCGTGTAATCAACTACTTAGTGGATGAGTTCAAAAAAGAACAAGGCGTTGATTTACGTAATGACCCACTTGCAATGCAACGTTTAAAAGAAGCAGGTGAAAAAGCGAAAATTGAACTTTCTTCTGCACAACAAACTGATGTGAACTTACCTTACATCACTGCAGATGCTACAGGTCCTAAACACTTAAACATTAAATTAACTCGTGCTAAATTAGAATCTTTAGTAGAAGATTTAGTGGCTAAATCACTTGAACCTGTAAAAGTTGCATTAAACGATGCGGGCTTAATTGCATCACAAATTGATGATGTTATCCTAGTGGGCGGTCAAACCCGTATGCCATTAGTACAACAAAAAGTAGAAGAATTCTTCGGTAAAGCACCTCGTAAAGATGTGAACCCAGATGAAGCCGTTGCTATCGGTGCAGCAGTTCAAGGTGGTGTATTAGCAGGTGATGTAACTGATGTATTATTGTTAGACGTAACACCGTTATCTTTAGGTATTGAAACTATGGGTGGTGTGATGACTACCTTAATTGAGAAAAACACGACGATTCCAACTAAAAAATCGCAAGTATTCTCAACAGCAGAAGATAACCAAAGTGCAGTAACCATTCACGTGTTACAAGGTGAACGTAAACAAGCATCAGCGAATAAATCTTTAGGTCAATTCAACCTTGAAGGCATCAACCCTGCTCCACGCGGTATGCCACAAATTGAAGTAACCTTCGATATCGACGCTGACGGTATTATCCACGTTTCTGCGAAAGATAAAGGTACGGGTAAAGAACAACAAATCACCATCAAAGCCTCTTCAGGTTTAAGTGATGAAGAAATTCAACAAATGGTTCGTGATGCAGAAGCAAACGCTGAAGCAGACCGTAAATTTGAAGAATTAGTACAAGCTCGCAACCAAGCAGATCACCTTGTACACAGCACACGTAAACAATTAGAAGAAGCCGGTGACAAAGTTCCAGCTGAAGATCGTGCAGCAATTGAAAGTGCATTAAGCGATTTAGAAACAGCTGCGAAAGGTGAAGATAAAGCGGCTATCGAAGCTAAACTTCAAGCGCTTGCAGAAGTTGCTCAAAAACTTGTTCAAGTGGCTCAACAGCAAGCTGATGCACAACAAGCTCAAAGCAACAGCAAACCAAATGATGATGTTGTTGATGCTGAGTTTGAAGAAGTGAAAGACAACAAATAATTTCACTTTAACCTAAATCAAAGGGCGTAGCGATACGCCCTTTTGGTGTATTCATTCATCAGTATTTTTCCTGACTTTATTTAAAAAAGTGAAGTCAGGAAAAATAAACCCGGAGGATAAATGGCGTTAAAACTCTACCCAATCGTACAACAACGCTTAAATAACAACATAGCAAATGAGATAATCTCAACCCTTTGGCAAAACAATCTTGATAAACTACCACAAGGTTACTGTTGTTATGGCATCTATTTTAATTATGCTACGAATCACCTAGCAGACTATGATTTTGCGATTGCAAGTGAAGTAGTATTAGAGACAGATATTCCGGTGATTGAAATTGAAGATTTGAGTTTCTACGAAGTTTTTCGTTGCAAAGTAAATGAAATTTATCAAACATGGCAACTAATCTGGAAAAAAGAACAACAAGGTTTACTTAAGCGGGCTTATTCGGTGGATTTTGAAAAATACCACTCTGATGGTTTGGTAGAAATTTATATCGCTGTTGTACCACATTGCTAAGCTCAAAAGTGCGTAAAATTTTATAAAAAAAGACCGCACTTTACCCCAAAACAAACACAACTTAAAGGAAAAAACAATGAAATTCGAAACGAAATGCCTCCATGCTGGCTATAGCCCTAAAAACGGTGAGCCACGTGTTCAACCAATCGTACAAAGCACCACTTATACTTACGATTCTGCAGAAGAAATTGGCAAGTTATTTGATTTACAAGCAGCCGGTTATTTCTATACTCGCCTAGCAAACCCAACAACAAATGCTGCGGAAGAAAAAATCACGGCACTTGAAGGTGGCGTAGCAACAATGTGTACAGCTTCTGGTCAATCTGCGGTTTTCTATGCGATGTTGAATATTTTAGAAGCCGGCGATCATTTTATTTCCTCTTCTTATGTGTATGGCGGCACTTACAATTTATTTGCCCATACATTCAAAAAAATGGGCATTGAAGTGAGTTTTGTGGATCAAGATTTACCACTTAAAGAACTCAAAAAAGCAATCCGTCCAAATACAAAAGCTGTCTTTGCTGAAACCATTGCGAACCCCGCTTTACGCGTGTTAGATATTGAAAAATTTGCAGCCTTAGCGAAAGCTGCAGAGGCGCCATTATTAATTGATAACACCTTTGCTACCCCCTATTTTTGTCGTCCAATCGAATTTGGCGCAAACGTGGTCATTCACAGCACATCTAAATATTTAGATGGTCATGCTATTGCCTTAGGTGGCTCAATTACTGATGGCGGTAACTTTAATTGGAATAACGGCAAATATCCGCAATTAAGCACGCCAGACCAAACTTATCATGGTTTGGTTTATACAGAAACCTTTGGCCCCGCAGCTTATATTGTCAAAGCACGCGTGCAATTAATGCGTGATTTAGGTGCTACACCAGCTCCTCAAAATAGTTTCTTATTGAATGTAGGTATGGAAACCCTTGCGCTTCGCATGCAACGTCATTATGAAAATGCACAGGCTGTAGCCGAGTTTTTAGAAAAACATCCGCAAGTCGTTAAAGTGAATTATCCTGGCTTACCAAGTTCACTAGATTACGCGCTCAAACAAAAATACTTACCGAACGGTTTGTGTGGTGTTATTTCCTTTGAGATCAAAGGTGACAAAGAAACCGCGGCAAAATGGTTAAACGCATTACAAATGACCTCATGTGAAGTACACGTAGCCGACATTCGGACTTGTGCATTACATCCAGCAACTTCAACGCACCGCCAATTAAGTGAAGCTGAATTAGAAAAAGCGGGGATTTCTGCAGGACTTATTCGCCTTTCTTGCGGTATTGAAAATATTCAAGATATTTTAGCTGACTTAGAGCAAGCATTCGCTGCAGCAAAATAAGTCATAAATTAACGAATTTACCCTTGATATTTCTGACTTCGACATTATTTTTATTCTTAGGTATATTGTTAACGCAATACCATACAATAACAAAATAAAATTTTTTAAATTTATATTTTTAAACGGAAAACGAAAACATTATGGCAAAGAAAGATTATTACGACGTTCTTGGTGTTGAACGTGGCGCAGACGAAAAAGCAATTAAACGTGCTTACAAAAAACTCGCCATGCAATATCACCCTGATAGAACCAAAGGTGATAAAGCCAAAGAAGAAAAATTTAAAGAAAT
>CBCSVJ010000117.1:0-4507 GCA_965143545.1 uncultured Haemophilus sp.
AATACCGCTTTGCGCGTATCTGTATTGATATTTTCAACAACGGCCTGCCCATCACCAATAAGATTGGCATTTAAAATTTGGGCAAGCTGTTGGGTAGTTAGTTTAATCATTCTGTTTTTTATTTTTTTGTTAAATAGGCTTCAGCCAATTCTTGATCGGAGAAATGAAGTGTTTTATCCCCAATGATTTGATAGTTTTCATGCCCTTTACCGGCAATCACAATCACATCATTTTCAACCGCATTCTCAATGGTAAATTTGATTGCTTCTTCGCGATCAGGAATCACACCAACATCTTCCATTCGACTAAAACCCGTAAGGATATCTGCTTCAATTTTATTTGGATCTTCTGTGCGCGGATTATCTTGAGTTACGATCACTAAATCTGCAAACTGCTCAGCCGCTTTTGCCATCAGTGGACGCTTGCCTGCATCACGATCACCACCACATCCAAAGATACACCAAAGTTTACCTTTACAATGTTCACGCGCGGCATTTAATGCTTTTTCCAATGCATCTGGAGTATGGGCATAATCAACGATAACTGTTGGTTTTCCTGCTTTTTTAATTAATTCCATTCTTCCATTTACTCCTTTTAACTGTGCAACAGTACGGATAAGATCATTGAAAGAATAACCTAAAGCCAATAAAACGGCTGTGGCTAACAACAGATTACTCACGTTAAAAGCGCCAATTAATGGGCTATGTAATGTTCCATTACCCCAACTTGAAGCAATATCAATTACAGCACCTTCGTGAGTAAAACGAATCTGTGTTGCATAAAGCCATTGCTTAGATGTTGGATGGAAATCTGAGCGGCAGCTGACAGCTATGCCATTTGGTAATTCATTTAACCAGGCAGCTCCAATTGGATCGTCAGCATTAAGAATTTGTAATTCAGGCGCTAAATCAATGAAAAAGCGCTTTTTAGCTTCGGCATACTTTTCCATTGTCTCGTGATAATCCAAGTGATCACGACTTAAATTGGTAAAAATAGCAGCCTTAAATTTAAGGGCTTCAACGCGATGTTGAACTAAACCATGTGAAGATACTTCGATAGAAGCAAAATCTGCCCCTTTCTCTACAAAATCAGCGAGGTTTTCTTGAACTTCAACGGCTGAACCTGTGGTGTTTTTTGCTTCTTTGACTTGACCTAATAAACCATTGCCAATGGTGCCCATGACAGCTGCTTTGTGGCCTAATAGCGTAGCCCATTGAGCTAATAATTGAGAAACCGTAGTTTTACCATTTGTTCCAGTGACACCAACTAACGTCAGTTTTTCGGAAGGATTGTCATAAAATTGACCTGCCAATGCTGAAAGATGAACAGATAAATGATAGTAATGAATCACTGGCACATTATTTTGCCATTTGATGTTCAAATGCTCGTTTTCTAAATCTGTCTCTAAAACGACCGCACTTGCACCAGAAGAAATAGCTTGAGGAACAAATTGACTCGCATCAAAACGGTGCCCTTTTACTGCCACAAATAGATCACCTTTAGTCACTTTGCGGCTATCTAACACCATCGCCTTCACATTAATGTCTGAAAGCACCGGAAGATCAAAAAGTGCGGTCAATTTTTTCATTGTTTTGCCTTTTCTTAATTCATCTTTTCAAGTTTTTGATCGCTTAAGCGAACGGTACGTCTTGCTGTTTTTTCTGTTGGTTCTGCATCTGGCGCAATACCATTCGCACGTAATGCATAGCCCATTATGCTTGAGAATACTGGCGCAGATACCGCACCACCATAGTACTGCCCTGCTTTCGGATCGTTGATCAAAATAACTAATGCATAACGTGGATCGCTAATTGGTGCAATACCCGCTGTAAATGCCACATATTTATTAACATAGTGACCATTTTCAATTTTACGCGCTGTACCTGTTTTCACACCAACACGATAACCTTCAACCATCGCACGTTTATTTTTAATCGCTACTTTTTCTAACATGCCCACTACGTCTTTCGTGATTTTCTCAGAGAATACACGTTGACCAATGACCGGCGGATCAACTTTAGTGATAGAAAGCGGACGATAAATCCCGAAGCTACCTAAAGTCGCATAAGCGCGTGCAATTTGTAATGGTGTTGAAGTAATACCATAACCATAAGCCACTGTTGCACGTTCGATATCTGCCCAACGTTTACGGTTTGCATTTAATACGCCACGTTGCTCACCAATTAAACCTAACTCAGTATCTTTACCTAAACCTGCATTTTGGTAAGTTTCCATTAATGCTGAAGGTGGCATACGTAACGCAAGACGGCTCACACCACGGTTACTGGAGTTAATCAAAATTTCATCTAAGGTTTGTTGTGGGCGAGGTGCCACGTCGACAATTTCTTTACCACTTACGGTAAATGAACCTGTATTAATTACCTCATCACGTCTCACTGCGCCACGTTGAAGTGCGGTCAACACAACGAAAGGTTTTACGGTTGAACCAGGTTCAAAGGTATCGGTAATTGCACGGTTACGTTTTAACTCGTCTTTTACATTGGACAAATTATTCGGATTGTAGGACGGCGCGGTTGCCATGGCTAATACTTCACCCGTACGTACATCCACCAATACCGCAGTACCAGATTCAGCTTTGTTCTCAGTTACCGCTTTTTTGATTTCGCGATACACCATGGATTGCAATTTTTCATCGATACTTAAGGTTACATCTTGTGCATCGTATTTTTTCTCATCTGCAATATGCTCAACCACGTTACCACGTTTGTCTTTACGTACAACACGCGCACCGTCTTTCCCCACTAACATTGAGTTGAAACTTGCCTCAACGCCTTCAATCCCTTTACCATCAATGTTGGTAAAGCCGATTAATTGAGCCGCTTCTTCTACGCGTGGATAAAAACGACGTGGTTCAGTTTCTAATGAAATACCTTTAATTTTGAGATCACGAATATAATTTGCTTTGCCCGCTTCTACTTGACGTGCTAAATACAAGAAACCTGATTTTGAATTTTTCTCAATTTTTTTCACCAACTCAGCTGGTGTCATATTTAATTCGTTAGCAAGGGCTTTAATACGTTCTTTGTCGTCTAATGCATTTTCTTTTAACATTAAACGAGGTTCAGCCACAATTGCACTCATCGGCACACTCACCGATAACAATTGGCCATTACGATCTAAAATTGAACCACGAACAGAAAGCACGTCATCTTTACGTAATGAACGTTTGTCCGCTTCACCAGAAAGGGTTTCAGAATTAACAGATTGCACATAAGCAGCACGAGCCACTAATGCGCCTAATCCTAAGAAAATAAAACTTGTCGCAATAAGATAACGACCACGAAGGAAACATTTCTCAAACACCATCTTCGGTTTGTTTGGTTTTACTGACGCAGGTTGAGCCAATTTTCTAATTGTTTTCTTTGGCTTTCCTGGTTTCTTAGAGGAATTAAATCTAACCATTTTATTCAGAATCCCTATTCAAAAATAACCACTTCTTGTTCACTTTGAACACGTTGCATTTTTAATGTACCGATTGCAATGGATTCAACTCTTGTATTATCACTTTCGGTTGCTTCTTGTAATTGCAAATTGCGATATTCGTTTTCAAGGGCTTGGTGTTGTAATACCAACTGCCCGTTTTCAGAAATCAAGCCTCTTGTTTGGTGGGTCATCCAAATTGTGCCCATTGCAGAAGCTAAAATTAATAAAAGTAAGACGACAATTAATTTATTAGAAGAAAAAATATCTTCAACGAGAATATGTTGTAAAGGATAACGTTCGCTATTTTCTAACATCTTATTTCACCCTTTCCGCAATACGTAATACCGCGCTTCTTGACCGTGGATTCGCTGAAATTTCTGCCTCACTTGGCTGGATTGCCTTACCAATGATTTTTAATTTTTGATTACGTTGGATTTGATCTTCACGTAATGGTAAACCTCTTGGAATATCCTCACCTTTACTTTGTTTACGCATAAAATGTTTTACCATTCTGTCTTCTAGTGAATGGAAACTGATAATCGATAAACGCCCTTCTGGTGCCAACATATCTAATGCAGAATTTAATACACTTTCTAATTCATCTAATTCCGCATTAATATAAATTCGAATAGCTTGGAAGCTACGTGTCGCTGGATGCTTATGTTTATCTTTAAACGGCACGGCTTGAGCAATCAATTCAGCGAGCTGAGAAGTACGACTTAAACATTCAGTGCCATTTTTGACCGCACTTTTATTGAATTCAACGATAGCAGTCGCAATTCGTTTTGCAAAACGCTCTTCACCGAAGGTTTTTAACACCCAAGTTAAATCATCAACAGATACTTGTTTTAGCCACTCTGCCGCAGATAAACCTTGAGTAGTATCCATACGCATATCTAATGGGCCATCTTTCATAAAACTGAAACCTCGTTCAGCTTCATCAAGCTGTGGAGATGATACGCCTAAATCCAGCAAAATACCGTCAATTTTACCAACTAAATCGAGTTTTTGACAGATATCTGGAATGTGTGAAAAGCTATTTTGTTCAATATGAAAACGTGGG
>CBCSVJ010000118.1:0-4481 GCA_965143545.1 uncultured Haemophilus sp.
CATTTGGCGTTAAATAATCTGCTGCTTGTTTTAAAATTTGTTTCGTAATCTCTAAACCATCAACACCGGAACCTAAGGCTAATTCAGGTTCATAATGGAATTCTTCCGGCATATCTGCCAAGTCTTCTTCATCCACATAAGGCGGATTGGAGACGATTAAATCATATTGTTGACCAAAGATATTTTGGAATAAATCTGATTGAATCGGGAAAACACGATGTTCTAATTGGTGACGCGCAATATTGATTTCTGCCACATTTAACGCATCCACAGAAAGATCGACCGCATCTACTTCCGCTTCAGGAAAGGCTTCAGCTGTTGCGATTGCGATACAACCACTTCCTGTACAAAGATCTAAAATACGTTTTGGCTCAGATTTTAAAAGCGGAGCAAATTTATCTTGGATTAATGCGCTGATTGGTGAGCGTGGAATAATCGTACGCTCATCCACATAGAATTCTAATCCGCAGAACCACGCACTATTCGTTAAATAAGCGACTGGCATACGTTGCTCAATACGGCTTAAGACTAATTGTACTAAGGTTTCTTTTTCTGAATGAGTGAGTTTACTGTTAAATAAATCTTGCGGTAAATCGAGTGGTAATTGAAGTCCAGCAAGTACTAATTGAAGGCTTTCATCCCACGCATTGTCATGGCCTTGCCCGTAGTAAATATCAGAACGGTTGAATGAGCTGTATGTCCAGCGTAAAAAATCTTGAATGGTCGTTAATTCACTTGCCACATTATCTTCTAAAATTGTCGCAACAAGTTCTTGATTGTGTAAGGTTTCCATTTTGTGCCTCAATAAAAAATTTGGCTAGTTATACCATAGAATAGATGTGCTATCATTAAGCAAAATAACAAATTGAGAAAAATAATGATAGAACAAGATGATTTCGATCTTTTTCGGGCGGAAACAAAAGGGATCAAACCCATCAAGCAAGATACCTTTGTGGCACCTCGTCAAAAGAGCGGTCAAAAAAAATCCCCTTTACGTGATATTCGAGAAAAAGAAGATACGCTTTTCTATTTTTCCGATGAATATGAACCACTGCTAAATGAACATGATGGTGTCATCAAATATTTACGTGAAGGGGAAGATAGCCATTTATTAAAGCAACTTCGTCGTGGCGATTTTTCACCCGAATTATTTTTGGATTTGCATGGTTTAACCCGTGAGCAAGCCAAAATGGAATTGGCAGCACTGTTATTAGCTTGTGAAAATGAGCATGTTTATTGCGCGAGCATCATGACCGGCTACGGCACGTTTACGTTGAAAAAACAAATTCCACGTTGGTTAGTTCAGCACCCTAAAGTCCGAGCGTTACACCAAGCTCCCAAAGAATGGGGCGGAGAAGCGGCGATACTCATTTTAGTGGATGTATAAAGAAAAAGTGCGGTCGAAATTGACCGTACTTTTTTTTTACATTTTTTCGATTGTCTTAATGCCTAATAACGCTAAACCTTGTTTTAAGGTTTTCTCTGTAAGAGAAGCGAGTTTTAAACGGCTTAATTTTACGTTTTCATCTTCTGCATTTAAGATTGGGCAGTGTTCATAGAATGAAGAGAATACACCAGCCAATTCATATAAATAAGCACAGAGTACATGTGGTGTCCCTTCTTTGCCCACCGTTTGAACGGCTTCTTCAAATTGAAGCAATTTGATGGCTAATGCACGTTCTTTTTCATCTGAAAGCTGAATTTTCGCTTCTGCAAGAGCGGTTGGGTTCACGTCTGCTTTATTGAAGATTGAACGAATACGCGTATAAGCATATTGCATATAAGGCGCGGTATTACCTTCAAAACTGAGCATATTATCCCAATCAAACACATAGTCAGTCGTGCGGTTTTTAGAAAGATCCGCATATTTCACCGAGCCAATACCCACCGCTTCAATAACCGCAGTTTTTTCTTCATCAGATAAGTTGGTATTTTTCTCGTTGATTAATACAGTTGCACGCTCAATCGCTTCATCTAATAAATCTGCTAATTTTACGGTGCCGCCAGTACGAGTTTTGAATGGTTTACCATCTTTACCCAACATCATACCGAAGTTTTTATGTTCAAGTGAGAAGCTATCTGGTACATAACCGGCTTTACGCGTAATTAACCACGCTTGTTGCATGTGTTGGCTTTGACGTGTATCAGAGAATACTAATGCGCGATCCGCTTTTAAGGTTTCATAACGGTATTTCGCCGCCGCAATATCGGTAGTGGTATAAAGGAAACCGCCATCTTTCTTCTGAACGATAACGCCCATCGGTTCGCCTTCTTTGTTTTTGAATTCATCAAGATAAACGACCAATGCACCTTCATCTTCAACGGCTAAACCTTGTTTTTTCAGATCTTCAACGATAGCAGGTAACATCGGGTTATAAAGACTTTCACCCATCACATCTTTTTCGGTCAATGTGACATTCAAACGATCGTAGTTACGTTGGTTTTGTTGCATGGTGATATCGACTAATTTTTTCCACATTGTGCGGCAATATTCATCTCCACCTTGCAATTTCACTACATAGTTACGGGCTTTTTCAGCGAAAGCCTCATCTTCATCGTAGTGTTTTTTCGCTTCGCGATAGAATGCTTCAAGATCTTGAAGTTCCATTTCGCTTGCGTGTTCGTTTTCCATTTTTTCAAGATAAGCAATGAGCATACCGAATTGGGTACCCCAGTCACCCACGTGATTCGCACGAATAACGTTGTGACCTAAAAATTCAAGGGTACGAACAACCGCATCACCGATGATGGTAGAACGTAAGTGACCTACGTGCATTTCTTTCGCAACGTTTGGTGAAGAATAATCAATCACGATGGTTTGTTTTTCATTTGCGCTGACACCAAGATTTTGATCTTTTAATGCAGCAGAAACGTTATTCGCTAACCAAGTTGGATTTAAGAAAATATTAATAAAACCTGGACCAGCAATTTCAGTTTTTTCTGCGACATCAGAAAGATCAGCATGATCTAATACTTTTTGTGCAAATTCACGTGGATTTAAACCTAGTTTTTTAGCAGCAGCCATGATGCCGTTTGCTTGGTAATCGCCAAATTGTGGTTTACCTGATTGGCGAATAAGCGCATCACATTGTTCATCTGCGCCAGCTGCAATCATCGCTTGTTTAATTTTATCGGATAAAATAGATTGAATATTCACGGTTTTTCCTAATCTTGAAATTGAATAATGAAAATAATCGGCTATGATACCGTTGTTTATAGATTTCTCAAAGTAAGAGCAGGAGAAAATGTCAAATTTAATGGAAAAATCGACCGCACTTTATCAAGAGTTGCCTTTATTTCAGGAAAAAATTCAGCAATTAGCTGCCGTCATGAAAGTGAACTTAGCGGATTATCAAATTGATCATTTAGCTTTAAGAGCAAATACTGAAGAAAAAGCAAAAAATTGGCTGACAGAGTTATTAAAGTGCGGTAGAATTTTAAGCGATAATATCGTCAATGGGCGTCCTATCTATTTGATTGAATTAGATGAGCCAGTTGATTTTATTGGTCAGCCTGTCGATGTTATTGAATTACCGTTTCCTAAAAATAAACAATATCCCCAAGAAACTTGGGAACATATTGAAATTGTAATGCCGTTTTTATCTCATGAATCTGTTGAGGATTGGGTTAATCGAATTTGCAATACATTTTTATGGAAGGAACTAACTCAATTAACCATGAAGGTGAGCGAACCTAAAGCGGAAGGGGAGCAATTGCCCAATCCATCCATTGCAGTGAGTTTTGTTGATAAAACAGAAAATCACGTTTGCATAAAGGTTCATCCTTATACAATAAAGAAAATACTCGAGGTTTAGTGTAATGAAAAAAATTACCTTAGCATTAACTGTCTTATTAAGTTTAGGTTTATCAGCTTGTTCATCTCAATCACAAAAAGATGAAAGTGCTTATAAAGGTCAAGTTATCTTCACCGAATTCCAAGGTGATGATGTAAAATTAACCGTTCGTAAAAACGACTGCTCATACAAACAAGAAGGTGAAACAGAAGTTATCGTTCACAAATACGATTCAACTTTAGTAACTGGTGCTTGTGTGAAAGTATCTGACAACGGTCAAGGCGTGAAAAACGTTTCTACTTGGTCTCCAAGAAACCCAATCTAATTCATTTTTAGAAGGTTAGTTTTATGAAAAAAGTAACAGTAGCATTAGCACTTATGATGTCTATCGGCTTAACCGGTTGTGCAAACACTGATATTTTTAGCGGTGATGTGTATGAAGCTGGACAAGCAAAAGAAGCGCGTTCAATTAGCTATGGTACTATTGTTTCTGTTCGTCCTGTTAAAATCCAAGCGGATAATCCAGGTGTAATCGGTACAGTTGGTGGTGGTGCTTTAGGTGGTATCGCTGGTAGTACAATTGGCGGTGGCACTGGACAAGCAATTGCAACTGCAGTAGGTGCAATTGGTGGGGCGATTATTGGTAGCAAAGCTGAAGAGAAAATGAGCCAAGTTAATGGTGCAGAG
>CBCSVJ010000119.1:0-4462 GCA_965143545.1 uncultured Haemophilus sp.
AAACCATCCATCAAAAAATCCAAGATGCCACTCAACTCGCTCACCGCCCAGAAAGTGCGGTCACTTTATTAGCAGTTTCTAAAACGAAACCCAATGAAGCGATTTTAGAAGCCTATCATGCAGGACAAAAAGCATTTGGTGAGAACTACGTTCAAGAAGGTGTAGATAAAATTCAGTATTTTGAAGCACAGAATATTCAGCTTGAATGGCATTTTATTGGCCCATTGCAATCCAATAAAACGCGTCTTGTGGCTGAACATTTCGATTGGATGCAAACGCTAGAACGTGCAAAAATTGCTGATCGTTTAAATGAACAACGCCCTACCAATAAAGCGCCTTTGAACGTTCTAATCCAAATTAATATCAGTGATGAAGCCAGTAAATCAGGTATCCAACCGAGTGAAATGATTGCACTTGCAAAACACATCGAAAATCTACCGCACTTACGTTTACGTGGATTAATGGCAATCCCTGCTCCGACAGATAATATTGCTAAACAAGAAGCGGCTTTTAGCCAAATGGAACAATTATTTGAGCAATTGAAAGTCGCTTTCCCTCATCAACAAATTGATACGCTTTCGATGGGAATGACCGATGATATGCAAACTGCCATTAAATGTGGCTCAACCATGGTACGTATTGGTACAGCCATTTTTGGCGCAAGAGATTATTCGAAAAAATAATGGATAGAAAACAAAAAAGCGGTCAATATTGACCGCTCTTTTTTATCTGGATTTCATTAAACTTCTTCGCTCTTTTCAGAGAAACGTTCAATCTTCGCACCTAAGCAACGAAGTTTATCTTCAACGTGCTCATAACCACGATCGATATGATAAATACGATCTACGATAGTTTCACCACTTGCGATACAACCTGCTAATACAAGGCTGATTGATGCGCGTAAATCTGTTGCCATCACTTCTGCACCAGAAAGATGCTCAACACCATGACAAACCGCGGTGTTACCTTCGATTTCAGCTTTACCACCCATACGAATTAATTCTGGAATGTGCATAAAGCGGTTTTCAAAGATGGTTTCAGTGATGATACTGGTACCTTCTGCCACCATATTTAACAAGGTGAACTGAGCTTGCATATCCGTTGGGAAACCTGGGTGTGGTGCAGTACGAATATTGACAGCTTTCGGACGATTACCATGCATATCCAATGTAATGCTATCTTCTGTGACTTCAACTTCCGCGCCTGCTTCACGAAGCTTATCAATCACCGCATCCATGGTATCCGCTTTAGTATTTTTACATACCACGCGACCACCTGAAATTGCACCTGCGATTAGGAATGTACCGGTTTCAATACGATCTGGAACCACGCTGTGTTCACAACCAGTTAAACGTTCTACACCTTCAATCACAACGTGATCAGTACCTGCACCGGTAATTTTCGCACCCATTTTGTTGAGGAAATCTGCAGTATCAACAATTTCTGGCTCGCGTGCTGCGTTTTCAATGATTGTTGTATCTTTTGCAAGTGTTGCAGCCATCATGATAGATAAAGTCGCGCCAACGCTCACTTTTTCCATCACAATACGCGTACCGACAAGACGATCAGCAACAACCGCTTTTACGTAACCTTCATCAAGCTCAATCATTGCACCGAGTTTTTCTAAGCCACTAATGTGAAGATCAACCGGACGTGCACCAATTGAACAACCACCTGGTAAAGAAACTTGACCTTGATTAAAACGAGCTACCAACGGTGCTAATGCCCAAATAGAGGCACGCATGGTTTTTACTAATTCATATGGTGCAACGAAGTGATCAATTTTAGAACAATCTAATAATACTGCACCTTTAGCATCACGCTCAGCTACAACGCCAAGTTTACGTAAGATTTTTAAGGTTGTATCAATATCTTTTAGTTCTGGTACGTTTGTTAATTTAACCGGCTCAGTTGCCAAAATTGCAGCAAAAAGAATAGGAAGTGCAGCATTTTTTGCACCTGAGATGGTTACAGTACCACTTAAGCGAGATTGCCCGCCATAAACACGAAATTTTTCCATAGAAAATCCTAGCTTGCTTGATGTAATAGACGATCCATTTTCCACTTTGCAGTGGTATAGGTTTTAATAGTTAAAGCATGAATTTCGCCAGTTTGAAAGTAAGGCATTAATGGCGCATAGATGGTTTGTTGCTGTTTTAATTTAGAAAGTGCTGAGATCTCATCACTCACTACAATCACACCAAAGTGAGCATTTTCACCTTGAGCATAAACCTCATCTACATTCAGGCTTTCTTTTAAAATACGTTCAATTTCTTGCAGTTCCATTCGGATTTCCCTTTTAATTATGGTCGATAAAAGTGCTAATCCAATGAGATAAATTCACTAAATCAGCAAGGGTTAATAACTGTTCTGGCGGATTTATCACCCGCACTTTTTTATTTGGTAACTGCTCACAATCGTGTAGAAAATCACACAATAATGCAAAACCAGCAGAATCAATTCGATTGATTTCAGTTAAATCAAATTCAATGAGACTTTGATTGGTTTGCTTTTCTGATAAAAAAGAAGCACGTTGTTGCCATAATGGCAACAACGTGTTGCGGGATAGCTCCCCCGATAATTGGAGAGCTATCTTATCATTATTTTGGATTAAATCCCACTTTAACGCAGTCATTCGCTTATTTGCTCAATGTCACGGGTGCTGCGGCAGATTTTTGAATTTGAGCAGTTAAAGCATCAATACCTTGTTGACGTAAGATACCGCTCCATTCATTTTGTTTGGTGACAACCATGCTCACGCCTTCTGCAACCATGTCATAAGCTTGCCATTCGCCAGTTTTACTGTTTTTACGCCATTTGAAATCTAACTTGATTGGCGCTTGTCCACCATTTTGCACGATGTTTACACGAATGCTTACAAGGTTTTTGTCGCCTACTTCTTTAGCCGGTTCAATTTGAATATTTTGATCGGTGTAAGCGGTTAACACTTGTGCGTAAGCTTGTTCGATAAAATCACTGAATGCTTTAAAGAATTTTTCACGTTGTTCTGGTGTGGTTGATTTAAAGTATGAACCTAACACTAAAGAACCTGCATAGTTTACTTGCACGTAAGGTAATAAATCATTACGCACGATAGTACGTAAATAGTTTGGATCCTTTTTAATTTTTGCCTGATTGTTTTTGATATCGGCAAATAACTTATCTGATGCTTGTTGCATCAACACATAAGGGCTCGTTTCTGCACGTACGGTTTGAGTCACAAAAAGTGCAGTCACTGCAAATGCCATTACGCTAAACCATTTTTTAAACTGAGTAAATTTCATCATAAATCTCCTAAATAAAGATTATTATTTGGCTTCAGGTTCTGCTTTGTCAGCATTACCGTCGGCTTTTTTATCACCGTAAAGGAACTGGCCGATTAAATCTTCCAATACCATTGCGGATTTCGTGTCTTGAATTTGGCTACCGTTTTTTAACATCGCGGTTTCACCATCATCAAAACCCATAGTTAAGGCGATATATTGCTCGCCCAATAATCCCGATGTTTTGATCGATAACGAACTGTTTTCCGGAATTTCTTTATATTCTTCATTAATCGCAATACTGACTTTTGGCAAGTAAGATTTTTCGTCTAATGTAATGTCAGACACACGACCAATCACTACCCCACCTAGTTTAAGTGGTGCACGGACTTTTAGTCCACCAATATTGTCAAAAGTTGCAGTCACTGTGTAAGATTTTGTTTCACCAAAACCTTGCACATTCGCTACACGTAAGCCTAAAAACACTAACGCGGCGATACCAAGTAGTAAAAATAACCCTACCCAAAATTCATATTTAATTGTTTGTCGCATAAAAATACCCTTTTAGCCTGCCCCAAACATAATGGCAGTTAAGATGAAATCGAGCCCAAGAACCACAAGTGATGCGTGGACAACTGTTCTGGTTGTGGCTTGACTGATACCTTCTGATGTCGGAATACAATCATAACCATTGAATAACGCAATCCACACCACGGCAATGGCGAAAAATACGCTTTTAATAAATCCGTTTAGAATGTCATAGCTCCAGCTGACGGCATTTTGCATCACTGACCAAAAGCTACCTGCATCAACACCTTTCCAATCTACGCCGACAAGCGCACCGCCCCAAATACCAATCGCGGTAAAGAGAAGCGCAAGAATTGGCATCGCAATCAACCCAGCCCAAAAGCGTGGTGCAATCACTCGACGTAATGGATCGACCGCCATCATTTCAAGGCTGGAAAGTTGTTCTGTGGCTTTCATTAAGCCAATTTCAGCCGTTAACGCTGAACCAGCACGACCTGCAAATAAAAGTGCGGTCACTACTGGGCCTAATTCACGTAATAAAGACAGCGCTACAAGTTGTCCAAGGCTGGTTTCTGCTGAAAAATCAACTAAGACCACATAACCTTGTAAGCCCAACACCATTCCAATAAATAAACCTGAAAGCAGGATAATTAATAAAGACTGTACACCTA
>CBCSVJ010000120.1:0-4453 GCA_965143545.1 uncultured Haemophilus sp.
AGCCAAGAAGCAAACTCAAATATTGTACATATTGGTGATGATGCCCAAATAGGAATGGTTTATGGTGGTGTTGCTCATGCGGTCTTTAGTAAAAATAATGTGGCAAATGATAACCGAGTAACCATAGGCAATCGTAGTCATACCATATTTGTAACTGGTGCTGAAGGGTGGGAAAGTTCAACTGTTACCAATAATACTGTAACGATTGGAACAGACGCAATAACTAACCAGATTTATGGTGCACGTTCAGCATCGGGTAATGTATCAAATAACACGGTTCAGGTTGGCAAAAATTTAGTGGCTGACTTGGTAAAAGGTGGTAATGCTTATTCTGCAATTGTAGGAGAGGGAAATGCTCATAATAACACCGTAGTGCTTGGTGAGAATGCAAAAGTAGCTGGGATTGTTATTGGTGGTGATGCATTAACAAATGCAAACAATAATACTGTGGTATTGCATAAAGGTTTCCATGTTGGTGGCGTTGGTGGCGGTGGAGCCCTAAACGAAGCGAATAATAACAGCGTGACACTTTTTGCTGGAACAGTAGATAAAAATATTGTAGGCGGTGCATCTTCTAACTCGAAAGGTAATGTGCTTAATTTAGGTACCGCTAGAGAAGGTATTGAAATGAATAAACTGACAGCTGAGGAAGTGTTAAATTTCGATACCATCAATTTCTATCTACCTGAAAATGTTCGTCATAATGATACGGCTCTAAATCTTTCTACGTTGTATCTTGAGCTAGGTAATACAACAATGAATGCTTATGTGCCAGGCAATGCGAATTTACATTCTGGCGATGTGGTTCATTTGATTAAAGCTAAAGGCGGATTATACTGGAGTGGTAAAGGAAATGTGTATCAAGGCATTACTTTAACACATGATTTAGCGAGTATTGCACTGACAGAAGACAATAAAAATCTAGATCTTACCTTTAAACGTAATAATCAACAAAATACTACGCCAGTTACAGATACAACAACTAAACCTGTTGAGAATAACAATACAACGGGAACTACAACTAAACCAGTTTTGAATAACAATACAACGGGAACTACAACTAAACCAGTTGTGAATACCAATACAACGGAAACAGCAACTAAACCGGTTGTAAATACCAATACAACGGCAACAACAAATAATCCAGTGGTGAATACAGATACAGCACCAATTACAACAGTAAATCCAAAAACCAAATCATTAGTACAAGGTCGTTTAGTTGCACCTGCGTTAGTTAATAATGGGGCAAGTTATCTTGCTGGCGGTTTGAATTCGTTGTATCAAGACGCTAATTTAAACCAAACTGGTGCAAATGAAAGCGGGTTTGTTCAGGCTGGTGCAACCGATCGTGATATTACGACTGGAAGTTATGTTAACTTGAAAGGGGTTACATTGGATGCTGGCTATGCTTGGAATAAACCGAGTGTTTCTGGCAATTGGTTATACGGTGTAGCAGCTGAATATGGCTATAGTCATTATACAACTCATTTAGATGATGGCACAAAAGGTAAAGGCAAAGCTTGGAATCTTGGTGCAAATGTATTTAGCAATTACTTATGGAATAATGGCTTATATGCACAAGTAAGTTTACGTGCAGGACGCGTATGGAATGATTATCGTAGTGATGACTTCATTCACGCAAATGGTACAGGTGTAAGATATAAGAGCAATGCAAATTACCTTGCTAGCCATGTCGGTTTTGGTAAAGTGTGGCAGTTAGGTGAGAATAACTCCTTAGACACCTATGTGAAATATTTTTATTCACATACTTCAGGTGATGAAGCGAAGTTAAGTTCTGGTGAAACCTACCATTTCTCATCAGTTCGCTCCAAACGTGGTCGCGTGGGTGTGCAGTATAACCATAATTTAAACAATTTAGGTTTGCACTTTGGTGTGGCTTATGAACGTGAGTGGAATGGTGATGTACGTGCACAATACCAAGGTTATGCATTACCAACGCCAACAATGAAAGGTGGTACAACTATTGCGGAAGCTGGGGTAGATTATAAACTTGCAGGTAAACAATTTAATACAACCTTACAAGGCTATACTGGTCGTCAAAAAGGTTTAGGCATTCGTTTTGGTATGACATTCTAATCTTGAAATGCTTGAAAAAAGAGCGGTCAATTTTGACCGCTCTTTTGTTTTTTCTACTTCGCTTTCGCTATTTTTCATACCAAATTCGGTTCACATAGAGCACCACTTTACCAGAGGGAGTTTCCACATGAATTTCGTCATCAACACCTTTTCCGATTAAGGCACGTGCGACGGGAGAATCAATGGAGATCCAGTTTTTAGCGGGATCGAATTCATCGCAGCCAACAAGGCGATATTGCTTCACTTCACCTTCTTCATCTTCTAGCTCAACCCACGCACCGAAAAATACTTTGCCTTCTTGTTTCGGGTGGTAATCCACGATTTGTAACACTTCTAAGCGTTTGGAAAGGAAACGCACACGGCGATCAATTTCACGTAAACGACGTTTACCGTAAATATATTCCGCGTTTTCACTGCGGTCACCAAGCGCAGCAGCATCTGAAACCGCTTGAGTAACTTTGGGGCGTTCTTCTTTCCACAAAAATTTAAGTTCTTGGTCAAGGGCAAGCCAGCCTTGACGAGTAATGTAATTTGATTTTGCCATAATGAAAATAAAAGAAATTTTTTTGAATTATATTTGAGCCTGTTGTCTAAAACCAGTATTCTATTCCCGTTTTTATCGAATCCTTTAATAACAAAGAAGTATGACAATGTTAAATCAACAAATTAGCCAAATTATTGCGGCAGAATTAACCGTTCAACCCCAACAAATCCTCGCCGCCATTCAATTATTAGATGATGGTAACACCATTCCATTTATTGCTCGTTACCGTAAAGAAGCTACAGGTGGCTTGGATGACACTCAACTTCGTCATTTTGAAACTCGTTTAATTTATTTACGTGAATTAGAAGATCGTCGTCAAACCATTTTGAAATCTATTGAAGAGCAAGGGAAATTGACCGATGAATTGCGTGACAAAATCCAGGCGACACAAAGTAAAACTGAATTAGAAGATTTATATTTGCCATATAAACCAAAACGTCGCACCAAAGGGCAAATTGCGATTGAAGCTGGTCTTGAGCCATTGGCTGATTTACTTTGGAACGAGCCGAAGAATGATCCTGAAACGGCAGCAGCTGAATTTGTAAATGCTGATAAAGGCGTAACAGATACTAAAGTCGCACTTGATGGCGCACGCTATATTTTAATGGAGCGTTTTGCTGAAGATGCGGGCTTATTAGCGAAAGTCCGTGATTATTTAGCGAAAAATGCCGTTATCGTATCCAAAGTGATCGAAGGCAAAGAAACAGAAGGCGCAAAATTCCAAGATTATTTCGATCACCAAGAATTATTGAAAAATGTGCCTTCTCACCGTGCATTAGCCATGTTCCGTGGACGTAATGAGGGCATTTTACAATTAAGCTTAAATGCGGATCCTGATGCGGAAGAGGGAAGTCGCCAAAGTTATTGTGAAGAGATTATTCGTGATTATTTAGATGTCCGTTTCACGGGGCTGCCTGCAGATAAATGGCGTGAACAAGTGATTGCATGGACGTGGAAAATCAAAGTTTCGTTGCATTTAGAAACGGAATTAATGGCAAGTTTACGTGAAAAAGCGGAAGAAGAAGCCATTGATGTTTTCGCTCGAAATCTGACCGCACTTTTAATGGCTGCACCGGCTGGCGCGAAAAGCACTATGGGCTTGGACCCGGGCTTGCGTACGGGAGTGAAAGTCGCGGTGGTGGATAACACAGGTAAATTATTAGATACCACCACCATTTATCCACACACGGGGCGTGAAGCCGAAGCGCAAGTGGCGATTTTCAGCTTGATCCGCAAACATAACGTAGAGTTAATTGCCATTGGTAATGGTACGGCTTCTCGTGAAACAGAACGTTTTGCGAAAGAAGTGATTAAAGAAATTAAAGAAAATAAACCGCAAACTGTTGTGGTGAGCGAAGCAGGTGCATCGGTTTATTCCGCCTCTGAATTTGCGGCAAATGAATTCCCGAACTTAGATGTGTCTTTACGTGGTGCAGTCTCTATTGCACGCCGTTTACAAGATCCATTGGCAGAATTAGTGAAAATCGAACCGAAAGCTATTGGTGTAGGGCAATATCAACATGATGTAAACCAAACCCAGCTAGCGCGTAAACTCGATGCGGTGGTGGAAGACTGTGTAAACGCGGTAGGTGTGGATTTGAATACGGCATCTGCACCATTACTTGCTCGTGTGGCGGGGATGACGAAAACCTTAGCGCAAAACATTGTGGAATACCGTGATGAAAATGGTCGTTTTGAAAGCCGTACTGAATTGAAAAAAGTGCCGCGTTTAGGACCAAAAGCCTTTGAGCAATGTGCGGGCTTTATGCGTATTGCAGGCGGGAAAAATCCACTTGATGCTTCAGGTGTTCA
>CBCSVJ010000121.1:0-4412 GCA_965143545.1 uncultured Haemophilus sp.
ATGATCTTCCAAGATCCGATGACAAGCTTAAATCCGGCTTATACGGTGGGTTTCCAAATTATGGAAGCCATCAAAGCGCATCAAGGCGGCAGCAAAAAAGAACGCCGTGAACGCACCTTGGAGCTATTGCGTTTAGTCGGTATTCCTGATCCTGAATCACGTATTGATGTCTATCCGCATCAGCTTTCTGGCGGGATGAGCCAACGCGTTATGATTGCTATGGCCATTGCTTGTAAACCGAGATTGCTCATTGCAGATGAACCAACCACTGCATTGGATGTGACCATTCAAGCTCAAATTGTAGATTTGTTGCTTGAGTTACAGC
Source organism: uncultured Haemophilus sp. (assembly GCA_965143545.1). GTDB lineage: Bacteria > Pseudomonadota > Gammaproteobacteria > Enterobacterales > Pasteurellaceae > Haemophilus_D. Next base: position 326 of record CBCSVJ010000121.1, read on the forward strand.
AAAAAGAATGTATGTCGTTGATTCTGATTACGCACGATCTTGCGTTAGTTGCAGAAGCGGCACATCGTATTATTGTGATGTATGCAGGACAAGTAGTGGAAGAAGGACGAGCAGAAGATATTTTCCGTGAACCCAAGCATCCCTATACTCAAGCGTTATTGCGTTCTTTACCGGAGTTTGCAGAAGGTAAATCTCGTTTGCAATCTTTACCCGGTGTGGTGCCAGGTAAATACGATCGCCCACAAGGTTGTTTGTTAAATCCACGCTGTCCGTATGCGACCGATCTTTGTCGACGTGTTGAACCTGAATTGCGTCAAATAGGAAATCGACAAGTAAAATGTCACACCCCATTAAATGCCCCAGGAGAACCTAGCAATGTCTAATGTCGCACAAGAAAATGCACCATTGCTCAATGCCATTGGGCTGAAAAAATATTATCCTGTCAAAAAAGGGATGTTTGCGAAAACACAGCAAGTGAAAGCATTAGATGGCGTCTCTTTTTCCTTAGAACGAGGTAAAACCCTTGCCGTGGTAGGGGAGTCTGGTTGTGGTAAATCGACACTTGGTCGTCTTTTAACCATGATAGAAGAACCGACAGAAGGTGAGTTGTATTACAACGGGCAAAATTTCTTAGAGAATGATCACGAAACGAAAGCATTGCGTCGTCAGAAAATCCAAATCGTGTTTCAAAACCCTTATGCATCACTAAATCCGCGTAAGAAAATCGGCACAATTTTGGAAGAACCATTAGTCATCAATACCAATCTATCGGCTAAAGAACGTAAAGAAAAAGTGTTATCCATGATGGCGAAAGTGGGATTGCGCGCAGAGTTTTATGATCGCTATCCACATATGTTTTCGGGCGGTCAACGTCAGCGTATCGCGATTGCTCGTGGTTTAATGCTAGATCCTGATGTGGTTGTAGCGGATGAACCAGTTTCTGCATTAGACGTATCTGTTCGTGCGCAAGTGCTGAATTTGATGATGGATTTACAAGCTGAGCTTGGTTTATCTTATGTGTTTATTTCCCATGATCTTTCGGTGGTTGAGCACATAGCTGATGAAGTGATGGTGATGTATTTAGGTCGCTGTGTTGAAATGGGCACAAAAGCGCAGATCTTTAATAATCCTCAGCATCCTTATACGCAAGATTTACTTTCGGCAACACCAAGATTGTCACCTGAATTACGTCGTCAACGGATTAAATTAACCGGAGAATTACCAAGTCCAATTAATCCACCAAAAGGTTGTGCATTTAATCCGCGTTGTTGGAAAGCAACGGATAAATGTCGAAACGAACAACCTAAATTGGAAAAATATCCTGATGGTAAGCTCATTGCTTGTTTCCATCTCGATTAGAAAAGCGAAAAGAAAATGACCGCACTTATTGAGTAAGTGCGGTCATTTTTTTAGACGTTTTGAGCGCGATAGCGGAAATTGAAGAAGACAAAGATGCCGAGTGCAATAACAGCTAATGCTGCACCGCTAAATCCAATATATTCAAGACCAATATGGCGAGCGATTTGGTTACCAAACAGTGCACCTGCACCAATACCTGCATTGAAAATACCGGAATAAATGGCACTTGCTACGTCCGTTGCATCAGGCTCAAGTTGTAGTACGCGCATTTGTAATGCTAGTCCGATACAAGAGATGCCAATACCCCAAATAAAAGCAAGGGTAAACATCGTGGCGATATAGCTCGCAGAGGCAAGCATAAATGTTAAAGATATAGCCAGTAAAATCATAGCCCCACTGATAAATTGAGTTGGACCGAAACGGTATAAGCGGTTAAAGATCACACTTGCGGTAATGCCAGAAACCCCAAAAACTAACAAAATTATTGTTGCAAGATTTGGATCGAGTTCGCCGATTTGAACCATAAAGGGTTCAATGTAGGTATAAGCGGTAAAGTGTGCTGAAACAATGATTACCGTTGTAGCATAAAGTCCAATCAGTAATGGACGTTTTGCTAAAATCGGCAGACTAGATAAAGAGCCTGCATTTTTACTTGGTAGATTTTGTAATAAACGCATAATAAATACCATCACAACCAAAGCTAATGCGGCAATGATTGCGAAAGTAATACGCCAACCAACTAATTGACCGACTAAACGGCCTAATGGTAAGCCTAAAATAGTCGCAAGGGATGTACCGATAGCGAGCATACCAATTGCTTGTGTTTTCTTATTCTTCGGTGCTACACGCATCACTAATGATGCGGTAATTGCCCAGAAGAGTGAATGCGCTACCGCAATACACATACGAGCAATGAGAAGAATCCAATAATTCCACGCAATGACAGAGATAATATGGCCGATGATAAAAATGACGAAAAGCTTCAGTAACAAGCCTTTACGTTCCATATCGCCTGTCGCGAGCATGGCAGGTAAAGACATAATCATAACCGTCCAAGCATAAACGGTCATCATTAAACCTACATCGGAGCTTTGCATATCAAAACTTTGTCCGATGTCAGTGAGTAACGCAACTGGTACAAATTCCGTAGTATTAAAAATAAAAGCGGCGCAAGCCATGATGACTACGCGCCAATATTTGGTTCTTTCTGCTTTCTGATAAAATGACATTATTTTAATTTCTCTTTAATTAATTCTTTCAATTGATGACGAAAGTTTTGGTCAATATTCACCTTATACTGTGGTGAGTAGCAACTATCGAAAAAGCGAATAGGCAACGCTAGCTTTTTGTATTTTTCGCTAGTGGATCTTAAGGTTAAATTGACGTCACATTGTACATTATCTAAATCAATGGCTCCAGAACCTTCCGCTAAAAGTGCGGTTGTTTTTAAGTTCATTTTATCCACTTTAAGCAAGTGATTTTCGAATGAAAGACGCGACTCTAAACGCTCGTAAGGCGTATTCATATTTCTACTTGCGGTTAAATCACTGTTGTAATTAATCGGTAAATACTGTGCTGCCATATCCAATAAGTTCAATCCTAAAATTTCACCATTTTGAGCATCGAAATAGAATTCCCCTTTGGTGAGTTCTGAATTGGTTAGGGCGAGCTGGATATTAAAATCAGCATTACCTGTTAATGTATTAGGGAAGTTTAGCAAGGCGATAAGTTGCGCCATTGGGAAATTTTTACCAGAAAAATTGACCGCACTTTGTTGCTCTTTATGACTAAATTTAAAGGTGGCTAAACAATTCTGGCAATCAGGTTGCAAATAGGCATTGACGGTTTTAACTGGTTTTGAAAAATCAACGTAAGTTTCAATGTAACCCAGTGGTTGTTGATTTAAACGGGCATTGACAAATTGAATCAGATTTTTGTCTTGGTGGTTTAGGTTAATATTTCCCTTGCTGAACGCAAATTGATATTTTGTGTTTGTACCATAAATCGGTTTATCAAGAGAAAGCGTTATGGCACTTTCACCTTTAAACGCAATGTTTTGGTTAAAAATATTTTTAAGTGAAAAATCAGTAAAGCGACCATGAATATTGGTATGGTTTAAGGCTTGTTCACTGAGTTTAAAATGCGTGATTTGAAATTCTTCTAAAATCGGATTACCTGAAAAAAGCGGGAAGAGCGCAAATTTAGCTTCAATGTTTTCAGCTGAAAGTTGATGATATTTCAAACCCGATAAATTTACCGTTGGTTGAGGTAGAAGGCTTAGTGAAAAATCATTTACTTGAATATCATATTGCGCTAAATGATTGGCTATGCTGTTTTTCAGCTGATTGAGTTGGATATAGAAAAAAGCAAAGATCGCAAACAGCACGATCAACAGGCTAATTGCGATCTTTTTCATGGATTAATCCTCATTAATTCGGCTCGCTACCGCATTTTGCTGATGTTTATATTTCGCATCTTTTCGGCTTATATACGGGCGTGCAGCAGGGCCACTTAACACTTCAAAACTTAAAGCACCAATTACCATATTAGGACGTAATGCTAAAGGTAATTTGCCGGAGTTGTAGAATTCCAACACAATTTTGCCTTCCCAACCTGGATCAATACGATGAGCGGTCACGTGAACCATTAAACCTAAACGAGCAAGTGAAGAACGACCATCTAGCCAACCGATAATATTGGCAGGGAGTTTCACTGACTCCAATGTGGT
>CBCSVJ010000122.1:0-4387 GCA_965143545.1 uncultured Haemophilus sp.
GCGGTGAGTCACCCCGCTAAAATTGCGCATATGATTGATTTTCATGTCTATATCAATGATAAATTTGCTTTTTCTCAACGTTCAGATGGGTTGATTGTTTCTACTCCAACAGGTTCAACGGCTTATTCACTTTCCGCAGGAGGCCCAATTTTAACACCAAATTTAAATGCGATAGCTCTAGTGCCGATGTTCCCACATACACTTTCTTCTCGACCATTAGTAATTGATGGCGATAGCAAAATTTCAATTCGTTTTGCGGAACATAATACTTCACAGTTGGAGTTGGGCTGTGATAGTCAAATTGCGCTAGATTTTTCTCCTGATGATATCGTTCACATTGAAAAAAGCCCGCATAAACTGCGCCTATTACACCTAAAAAATTATAATTATTACAATGTATTAAGTACGAAATTAGGCTGGCTTAAAAATTTCTAATCCAAAAAGTTAAAAACCTCTTTACTGTATATTATATCAGTTATAATATATAGATATACAGTTAAGGAGATTTTTTATGCTAACCCAACTTACCATCAATAATTTTGCAATTGTTCGTCAATTAGAGATTGAATTGGCGAAAGGAATGTCTGTGATCACGGGGGAAACCGGTGCAGGGAAATCCATTGCTATTGATGCGTTGGGGTTATGCTTAGGGCAACGTATTGAAACGTCTATGGTTCGAGAAGGGCAGGAAAGAGCTGAAATTTGCGCGACATTTTTTATTGAACCAACTAACCCCGCTTATCAATGGTTGCAAGAGCAAGAATTGCAAGATCCTGATAATCCCTCCGATTGTATTCTACGCCGTGTCATTAATGCAGATGGGCGTTCTAAAGCCTTTATCAATAGCACGCCCGTATCGGCCTCCCAATTAAAAGAAATAGGACAATATCTTATTCATATTAATGGGCAGCACGCTTCGCAGTTATTATTGAAAAATGATTATCAGCTTCAGTTGGTGGATACATTTGCGCATCACAATGATTTACTCGCACAAATGCGAGAAGATTATCGAGCATGGAAAAATCTTCAAACGCAAGTTAAAAATTTCCAACAAAAAGTTGCCGAAAATGAAGCGAAGAAACAACTTTTACAATATCAGGTAGAGGAATTGGATGAGTTTTCACTTCGTCCAAATGAATATTTAGAATTAGAAGAGGATCAACGTCGTCTATCAAATAGCGAACAGCTGACACAGCTATCACAATCAGCCTTACAGCTACTCAGCGAAAATGAGACCGTGAGTATCGATTCTATGCTTTATCGTGCGACACAGTATATTGATGAATTAAGCGAGTTGGATCCTCGATATGTTTCTGTTCAAACAATGTTGAATGATGCACTTATTCAAGTACAAGAGGCGACAAGTGAAGTCCAACATCTTGCTTCTCATATTGAGCAAGATCCGATGTTGTTACAAGAGATTGAGCAGCGTTTAAGTCAAGCTTTGCAACTTGCACGCAAGCACAATGTGAAACCTGAAGAGTTAGTGGAGTGGCATCAAAAATTAAAAGCAGAATTGACCGCACTTTTAGATTTTTCAGAAAGTGAAGAGCGTCTGATTCTAGAAGAAAAAGCCGCCTTTGAGAAAATGCAACATACAGCAAAACAATTACATGAAAGCCGTTGCCAAGCTGCAGGGAAATTAGCACAACAGGTTACACATTCTATCAAAGGACTTGCAATGGAAAATGCAGAGTTTTTTATTGAAGTGAATTCGGATTTAACTAAAGTAGCGTCAAATGGGGCAGATAATATCGTCTTTACTTTACGCAGTAATTTAGGACAACAGGCACAACCGCTAGCAAAAGTGGTATCAGGTGGTGAATTGTCACGTATTTCATTAGCGATTCAAGTCTTAACATCAGATCAATCGGCGATTCCAACATTGATCTTTGATGAAGTGGATGTTGGTATTAGTGGAAAAACCGCGAGCGTGGTCGGTAAATTATTGCGCCAATTAGGTGATAAATGCCAAGTGCTTTGTGTGACCCATTTACCACAAGTAGCATGCCACGGACATCATCAATTTAATGTTGAGAAATTTACCATTGATGATAAAACAGAAACTAAAATGACCGCACTTTCTCAAGAAGAGCGCGTTCCTGCTCTTGCAAGATTGCTCGGTGGCAGTGAAATTACGGATCTTGCCTTGGCAAATGCACGAGAGATGTTGGATTTAGTTAAATAAAATCAGGTAAATAAATGGGTGTTTGTCACCCATTTAATGTATTAATGAGTGAATTCTGTCGTAAAGCTTAGATTCTTCTTGTCACATTTCAAAAATACTTGATAGAAATGCTTGCGTATTAGTCAAAAAAGCGTATTATAGACGTCTATACGTCAATACATCCAAAAGAAAAGAAGAGAACTTATGTCTAGTTATTTATTTACTTCTGAATCAGTTTCAGAAGGACATCCAGATAAAATTGCCGATCAAATTTCTGATGCGGTACTTGATGAAATTTTAAAACAAGATCCTAAAGCTCGTGTGGCTTGCGAAACCTATGTCAAAACAGGGATGGCGTTAGTGGGTGGTGAAATTACTACATCAGCATGGGTTGATATTGAAAACCTTACTCGCCAAGTGATTTGTGATATTGGTTATAAACATTCTGAAATGGGGTTTGATGGCAATTCTTGTGCCGTGTTAAATGCGATTGGCAAACAGTCATCGGATATTAATCAAGGTGTAGATCGTGAGAATCCATTAGATCAAGGTGCAGGTGACCAAGGGATTATGTTTGGTTATGCGACAAATGAAACGGAAGTTTTAATGCCTGCAGCGATTACTTATGCGCACCGTTTAATGGAAAAACAAGCGGAAGTGCGCAAAAGTGGCAAATTGGCGTGGTTACGACCTGATGCGAAAAGCCAAGTTACTTTAAAATATGAAGATAACAAAATCGTGGGTGTGGATGCAGTCGTCCTTTCAACACAACATAGTGAAGAAGTCTCACAAAAAGAAATTTATGAAGGCGTGATGGACGAAATCATCAAGCCAATTCTGCCAAGTGAATGGTTATCTCAACAAACAAAATATTTCATTAACCCCACCGGTCGTTTTGTGATTGGCGGACCTATGGGCGATTGTGGTTTAACGGGTCGTAAAATTATTGTCGATACCTACGGCGGTGCTGCTCGTCATGGTGGTGGTGCATTTTCTGGTAAAGATCCATCAAAAGTAGACCGTTCAGCGGCTTATGCAGCACGTTATGTGGCTAAAAATATTGTTGCAGCAGGTCTTGCAGATCGCTGTGAAATTCAACTTTCTTATGCAATTGGCGTGGCTGAGCCAACCTCTATCATGGTGGAAACCTTTGGTACAGGAAAAGTATCAAACGAATTATTGGTTAAGTTAGTGCGTGAATTCTTCGATTTACGTCCTTACGGTTTAATTAAAATGTTAAATTTAATTCAACCAATTTATCGCCAAACTGCCGCGTATGGACACTTCGGCCGTGAACAATTCCCATGGGAAAAAGTGGATCGTGCAGAAGAATTGCGAGCTGCAGCCGGTCTTAAATAAGTAAATAAAATGTGTATGATAAAAACCGCTAAATTAGCGGTTTTTATTTACTTAACATGATGATGTCATCTCAAACTCAGTTTCGGCATTTAAAAATGCAGGTGCAACACAAGCTTGCAGAAACATTACAACTCGCTGAAAATCACTTTCAAAGGAAGTTTCCAGTCCCGACAATCAGTTATGACTTGCGAGGTGTAAAGGCAGGCGTCGCATACTTGCAGAAAAATGAGATTAAATTTAACCGCACTTTGCTACTTGAGAACTCAGATGAATTTATTCGTCAGGTTGTTCCCCATGAATTAGCCCATCTTATTGTGTATCAAGTATTTGGTCGAGTGAAACCGCATGGACAGGAATGGCAAGCGGTGATGACACAGTTATTTAATCTTCCGGCTGATACTTGCCATCAATTCGATGTGGAAAGTGTACAGGGTAAAATGTTTGCTTATCAATGCAAATGTCAGACCCATTATTTAACGATTCGTCGGCATAATCGAATTCAACGAGATAAAATTGCCTATTTATGTCGAAAATGTCAGGGAAAATTGGTTTTTCATAGTGAAAATTCATAAGCAGTGTGGTATATTTCTAGTGTTTTCAATCAAATAACAGGGGTTATCCAATGAAAAAATCATTATTAGCTATCGTTGTCGGTGCATTAGCGGTTGCTTCAACTGCAAATGCAGGTTTATATGCAGAAGGTGATCTTGGTCTTTCAAGAACTAAATTAACCAATGGTGGTTCAAGCAAAACTAAAATTGAGCCACGTGTTGCAGTAGGTTACAAATTAGGTAATGTACGTGTAGCAGGTGATTATACTCATCACGGTAACTTCCAAGGGACTAAAGTTCAAGGTTTAGG
>CBCSVJ010000123.1:0-4375 GCA_965143545.1 uncultured Haemophilus sp.
AACATATCCTAAGTGCGGTTAAATTTAACCGCACTTTTATTTTTTTATGATAATTAAACAAGCTTTTCTCATTATCAACTAATCTTTGATCCCGCTCACAATTTCACGAAAATAAACTTTCTTTATTTTTCAACTCTTTCTACAATACCTTTGTTTTTATTATTAAAAACACACAATTCAATTTAACTTCAGATATCACAAGGGTCTAATTATGAAAATTTTAACTTGGCCTGTGGTTGCAGGTGCTGCACTTGGTATCGTTGCGCCACTTCTCACTTATAATGGCAATCCTGGTAATATGGGATTTTGTGCGGCTTGTTTCTTACGCGATACAGCCGGATCGCTTGGATTACACCACGCTGCTCCATTGCAATACCTTCGCCCAGAACTCATTGGATTAGTTTTAGGAGCACTCGCCAGTGCATTCTTATCTAAGGAATTCAAACCTCGTGGAGGCTCTGCCCCACTCGCTCGTATTAGCTTAGGCTTTTTTGCAATGCTTGGTGCGCTCATTTTCTTAGGTTGTCCATGGCGTGCTTATTTACGATTAGGCGGCGGTGATCTCACTGCAATTGCAGGTATCGTAGGATTATTTGCTGGCGTATTGGGTGGCATTTTCTTTGCAAATCGAGGATTCTCATTAGGTAAATCTAAGGAACAAAGCCAATCTTCGGGCTTAATCGGCCCAATCTTTGCCGTAATTTTGCTTGTTTTAGCCTTAACCCAATTTAAATTTGGTGAAAATCTAGCAATTTACACCTCTGAAAAAGGCCCTGGTGCACAACATGCGGCTATTTGGATGTCACTAACTGGCGGATTACTTCTTGGTGTGCTGATGCAAAAATCACGTTTTTGTACAATTGGGGCATTCCGAAACTTTGTCCTCTTCCGTGATGCACATTTATTAAATGGTGTGATTGCACTAATAGTCTTTGCAGCAATAACCAATGCCTTATTAGGTCAATTCCATTTAGGCTTTGAAAAACAACCTATCGCGCATAATGACTATCTCTACAATTTCCTTTCTATGGCGCTTTGCGGACTTTGCTTTGCATTAGGCGGTGGTTGCCCAGGCAAACAATTAGTCAATATTGGTGAAGGAAATAATGACTCAGCATTATTTGTGCTCGGTATGCTACTGGGGGCAGCAGCGGCACATAACTTTGGTTTCGCCGCTGCCCCTACTGGCGTTCAAACCTTTACACCTTATGTTTTAATTGCCGGTTTTGCAGTTTGTTTATATATCGCATTAACCAATAAATCGGAAGCTTAATATTCATTCAGAATAAACAAAAAGGAAGTCAATTGTGACTTCCTTTTTTCGTTTTCAAAAGTGCGGTCATTTTTAACCGCACTTTCTACATTATTAGAGAATATTTTTCTCACCACGGGAAAGGCTAATTAAGCCTGAACGAACAATCTCAAGTAATGTACTTTCTTCCTTCACAGCCTCAACAAAAGCATCTAATTTATCTTTTGTACCTGTTAATTGAATTGTGTAGGATTTTGTTGTTACATCCACAATCTGACCACGGAAGATGTCGGCTAAACGTTTTAACTCATCACGCGATGAACCTGTTGCACGCACTTTCACTAATAACACTTCACGCTCAACGTGCTCATGTTCACTCAAGTTAATAACTTTAAACACATCCACTAATTTGTGAAGTTGTTTTTCGATTTGCTCAAGCACTTGCTCATCACCCACCGCTTCAATCGTCATACGAGAAAGCGTTGGATCATCGGTTGGTGCCACAGTTAAACTTTCAATGTTAAATGCACGTTGGGAAAATAAGCCGACCACACGAGATAATGCACCGGATTCATTTTCTAATAAAACAGATAAAATTCTACGCATTATTCTTTCTCCTCTTGTGGTTTGCTTAAAATCATCTCATTCATTGCCCCGCCGCGAACTTGCATTGGGTAAACGTGTTCGGTTTCATCAACGTTAATATCAACAAAGACCAATTTATTTTTAATACTGAAGGCTTCTTTTAATTTGCTTTCTAATTCATCTGGTGTCGAAATTTGAATTCCCACATGACCATAAGATTCGGCTAACTTCACGAAATCCGGTAAAGAATTCATATAAGTTTGAGAATGGCGGCCTGAGTAAATCAAATCTTGCCATTGTTTTACCATACCTAAGAAGTGGTTGTTCAAACAAATTATCACAACAGGAATACCATATTGCGTTGCTGTTGAAAGCTCTTGAATATTCATTTGAATACTGCCATCGCCCGTTACACAAACCACGGTTGCGTCAGGATGTGCAAGTTTCACCCCTAATGCAGCTGGTAAACCAAAGCCCATGGTACCTGCGCCACCTGAATTGATCCAACGACGCGGTAAATCAAACGGATAATGCAATGCGGCAAACATTTGGTGTTGCCCTACATCGGATGCTACATAAGCTTGGCCTTTTGTAATGCGATACACCGCTTCCATCACTTGCTGTGGTTTGATGACGCCTGAAGTGCGGTCGAAATCCAAGCATTTTTTCGCTTTCCATTCATCGATTTGTTTCCACCAATCTTCTAAGTGATTTTGCGGACGCGAACCGATTTCTTCACCTAATAAGCTTAAGAATTCATCTAATACATTTTTCGCATTACCTACAATTGGAATCGCCGCAGGGACGTTTTTAGAAATAGAGGTTGGATCAATATCAATCTGAATCACTTTTGCATTCGGGCAATATTTATCTAAGTTGTTAGTGGTTCGGTCATCAAAACGAACGCCAACACCAAGAATTAAATCACTTTCATGCATCGCGTTATTGGCTTCATAAGTCCCGTGCATCCCAAGCATGCCTAAAAATTGTTTATCCGTACTTGGGTACACGCCTAACCCCATTAACGATGAGGTAACCGGTAAATTTAAACGTTGTGCGAATTGTGTTAATTCTTCATGACAGCCTGCCGCAATTGCACCACCACCCACGAATAAAACCGGTTTTTTAGCCACTAATAATGCTTTTAATGCTTTCTTAATTTGGCCTTTGTGACCATTTACCGTTGGATTATAAGAACGAAGCTCAACAGATTTTGGATATTCGTAAGGATATTTTAAAGTTGGGTTTACGGTATCTTTTGGAATATCTACGACAACGGGACCTGGACGGCCTGTTGAAGCAATATAAAAGGCTTTTTTCAAGATACCCGGAATGTCTTCAGCTTTTTTAACGATAAAGCTGTGCTTAACCACTGGACGAGAAATCCCCACCATATCACATTCTTGGAACGCATCACGACCGATTAAGCTACTCATTACCTGACCTGAAATGATCACCATTGGTACCGAATCAGTATAAGCGGTCAAAATACCCGTAATCGCATTGGTTGCACCGGGTCCTGATGTGACTAACACACAACCCACTTTACCTGTCGCACGCGCATAACCATCTGCCATATGTACCGCAGCTTGCTCATGACGAACTAAAATATGCTCAATCCCACCAAGGGTATGGATTGCATCATAAATATCCAATACGGCACCGCCCGGATAACCAAATAAATACTCAACGCCTTCGTCACGCAAAGACTGAACCACCATTTCCGCACCGGATAATTTCTTCATATTTTACTCCTAAAACTGACCGCACTTTAATTACTACGATTCGTTGTTAAAACAATGGAAACATCATACCGAAAGAAAACAGCTTGTCTAGCGTTACAAAACGCTAAAAACACCAATTTAAAAGCATTAAAATCTAATAAATAAAAGAAATACAGTTTTAAATAAAAATTATTATTAAAAAATAAACAAAATCGAAATTTTGTATAGAGTTTTATAAAAATGAAAAAATTTTATTCTTTTATTCAAAAATTTGAACCAGATCACATTTTAAATGTTATTCTCTTTTATGAACGAGGAAAAAAGAAGCAATGATAAGAAAAAACCGCACTTGGAAGCCCCAAAGTGCGGTTAGATTTTAAGGATTTTTTAATTAGCCGTTATAACGTCTAAAAACTAAAGTTGCGTTTGTACCACCGAAACCAAAGCTGTTTGACATCACAGTTTGTAAACCTGCATTTTCTTTTGTTTTAGTCACGATATTGCAACCTTCTGCCGCTTCATCTAATGTTTCGATATTAATGCTTGGAGCAATGAAGTCATTGTGTAACATTAATAAGGTATAGATTGCTTCGTGTGCACCAGCAGCACCTAAAGAGTGACCAGTCATTGATTTGGTTGAAGAAATCGCTGGGATTTTGTCACCAAATACATTTTTGATTGCACCTAATTCTTTCACGTCACCAACTGGTGTTGATGTACCGTGTACGTTGATGTAATCAATTGGAGTATCTACCGTTGCCATTGCTTGTTTCATACAACGCTCTGCACCTTCACCGCTTGGCGCTACCATGTC
>CBCSVJ010000124.1:0-4370 GCA_965143545.1 uncultured Haemophilus sp.
GTTCACGTCATCGGATTTCACAGTTAACATTTCTTGTAAGGTATAAGCCGCACCGTATGCTTCAAGTGCCCATACCTCCATCTCACCGAAACGTTGACCACCGAATTGTGCTTTACCACCAAGTGGTTGTTGAGTAACAAGGCTATAAGAACCAGTTGAACGAGCATGCATTTTGTCATCAACTAAGTGGTTCAATTTGAGCATGTACATATAACCTACAGTTACTGGACGCTCGAATTTCTCACCTGTACGGCCATCGTATAATGTGATCTGACCTGAAGTTGGTAAGCCACCAAGTTTCAACATTTCTTTGATTTCTTGCTCATCAGCACCATCAAACACTGGTGTTGCTACCGGTAAACCTTTACGTAGGTTTTCTGCTAAACGCATGATTTCGTCATCGCTAAAGGTGCTTAAATCAACTTTTTGTGCGCCATGACCTAAATCATATGCTTTTTGCATATAGCCACGAAGTTTCTCAACATCTTGTTTTTGTTTGATCATCGCATTGATTTGATCACCGATACCTTTCGCCGCTAAGCCTAAGTGGGTTTCTAAGATCTGACCGATGTTCATACGAGACGGTACGCCCAGTGGGTTCAATACGATTTCAACCGGTTGACCGTTTTCATCGTATGGCATATCTTCCACAGGGTTGATTTTTGAGATAACACCTTTGTTACCGTGACGACCCGCCATTTTATCACCCGGCTGGATGTGACGTTTCACCGCAAGGTAAACTTTAACCACTTTTAACACGCCTGGTGCAAGATCATCGCCTTTAATGATTTTCTTACGTTGTACTTCAAGTTTGTGTTCAAACTCTTTACGTAATTCTTCATATTGCTCAGCAAGCTGTTCTAATTGGTTCTGTTTTTCTTCATCTGAAATGGTTTGTTCTAACCATTTAGTGCGATCCATTTTATCTAATTGAGCCGCATCAATACCGCCAGCGATAAGCACATTACGTACACGAGCAAACAAGCCAGCTTCTAAGATTTCTAATTCATCAGAAAGGTCTTTCTTAGCTTGTTTTAACTGCATTTCTTCAATTTCTAATGCACGTTTGTCTTTTTCTACGCCATCACGGGTGAAGACTTGAACGTCGATTACAGTACCGCTTACGCTGTTTGGTACACGTAATGAAGAGTCTTTCACATCAGATGCTTTTTCACCGAAGATTGCACGTAACAATTTTTCTTCTGGTGTTAATTGCGTTTCGCCTTTAGGGGTGACTTTACCGACTAAGATGTCACCACCTTTCACTTCCGCACCCACATAAACGATACCTGATTCATCCAATTTGCTTAATGCAGATTCACCTACGTTTGGAATATCCGCAGTGATTTCTTCAGAACCTAATTTAGTATCACGCGCCACACAAGATAATTCTTGAATGTGGATTGTCGTGAAGCGGTCTTGTTGTACAACACGCTCAGAAACTAACATTGAGTCTTCGAAGTTATAACCGTTCCAAGGCATGAACGCCACACGGATATTTTGACCTAATGCTAATTCACCTAAATCTGTTGAAGGACCATCCGCTAACACTTCACCACGGTTAATTGGATCGCCTAAATTCACACAAGGAATTTGGTTGATACAGGTATTTTGGTTAGAACGGGTGTATTTAATTAAGTTATAAATATCAATACCCGCTTCGCCTGCTACAGTTTCGTCTTCATTTACTTTGATAACGATACGAGACGCATCAACGTATTGAACAGTACCACCACGTTTTGCTACAACCGCCACACCTGAGTCAAGTGCGATTGGTTTTTCCATACCTGTACCCACTAACGGCTTATCAGCGCGTAAAGTAGGAACCGCTTGACGTTGCATGTTCGCCCCCATTAAGGCACGGTTCGCATCGTCATGCTCTAAGAATGGAATTAACGCTGCTGCCACAGATACCACTTGTTGGGTTGAAACGTCCATATAATGAATTTCTTCTGGTTTATAAAGACCAGATTCACCACGTTCACCACGAGCAGTAACGAATGCATCTGTAAAGCGATTGTTCTCATCAAGGTTTGAGTTCGCCTGTGCAATAATGTAGTTTGCTTCATCAATTGCAGATAAGTATTCGATTTCTTCGGTTACTTGACCATTCACTACTTTACGATATGGGGTTTCTAAGAAACCGTAATCGTTCGTACGAGCAAACGCAGAAAGTGAGTTGATCAAACCGATGTTTGGACCTTCAGGGGTTTCGATTGGACATAAACGACCATAGTGAGTGTTATGTACGTCACGAACCTCAAAGCCTGCGCGTTCACGCGTTAAACCACCTGGACCTAATGCAGAAATACGACGTTTGTGTGTCACTTCTGATAATGGGTTATTTTGGTCCATGAATTGCGAAAGTTGTGAAGAACCAAAGAATTCTTTCACTGCCGCAGAAATTGGTTTTGGATTAATTAAGTCTTGTGGCGTGATCGCATCTAAATCGCCTAAAGATAAACGCTCTTTAACTGCTCTTTCTACACGAACTAAACCAATACGGAATTGGTTTTCAGCCATTTCACCCACTGAGCGAATACGACGGTTACCCAAGTGGTCGATATCATCCACTTCACCACGACCATTACGGATATCGATGAGTTTTTTCATCACGCGAATGATATCGTCGTTACTTAAAATACCCGTACCCTCGCCTTCAGGAATACCTAACGAGCGATTAAACTTCATACGACCTACTGCAGATAAATCATAACGTTCTGCAGAGAAGAATAAGTTATTGAATAATGCTTCTGAAGATTCTGGTGTAGGTGGTTCACCTGGACGCATCATACGATAGATTTCATATAATGCACTTACACGATCGTAAGTTGGATCAACACGTAATGTTTCAGAGATATATGGACCGTAATCTAAGTCATTGGTGAATAATGTTTCGATCACTTTATAGCCTGCTTGCGATAATTTCGCTAACACTTCTAAAGAAATCTCGCCATTTGCTGGGCAAATGATTTCACCAGATTCAAGATCTACATAATCTTTCGCTGCAACTTTACCTGCGATATATTCAGTTGGCACTTCAACTTGTGTCACATTATCTTTTTCTAATGCTTTGATGTGACGAGCTGTGATACGACGACCGCGTTCTACATAGACTTTGCCATTTGCTTCAATATCAAATGTCGCCGTTTCCCCACGTAGACGTTCTGGCACTAATGTCATGAGTAATTTATTGCCAGCGATTTCGAAAGTTACTTTATCAAAGAATAAGTTTAAGATTTCTTCAACCGTGTAACCTAACGCTCGTAAAATAATGGTTGCCGGTAATTTACGACGGCGGTCAATACGCGCATATAAGTTATCTTTTGGATCAAATTCGAAATCTAACCAAGAACCACGGTAAGGGATAATGCGTGCGTTATAAAGCACTTTACCTGAAGAGTGTGTTTTACCTTTGTCAGAATCAAAGAATACGCCCGGGCTACGGTGTAATTGTGAAACGATAACACGCTCAGTACCATTGATAACAAAAGTACCGTTGTCAGTCATTAATGGGATTTCACCCATATATACTTCGCTTTCTTTAATGTCTTTGACTGCGCGTGATGAAGATTCTTTATCGTAGCTAACCAAACGTAATTTTACGCGTAAACCTGCTGCATAAGTTGAACCACGAATTTGGCATTCACGCACATCAAATTCTGGCTCTTCTAAACGGTAATCAACATATTGTAATTCTGTATAACCGTTATTGCTTACGATTGGGAAAACAGAACGGAATGCAGCTTCTAAGCCTTGTTGACCTTCAGGATCTTTTTGAATGAATTTATCAAAAGAATCTAATTGGATGGTTAATAAATAAGGTACATTTAAAACTTGCGGACGTTTGCCGAAGTCTTTACGAATTCGTTTTTTCTCAGTATAGGAGTAACCCATTATTGGTTTTCCTCTGTAAATTTTAGTGAGACCGAGTTGATATAAAAAAGTGCGGTCAAATTGATTGACGCTTTTATTTATATCGGAGATTGATGCCGTTTCGGATACCGCACTCTGAACCTTACTTCTGTAGTGGGCTACTTAAATTAAAACGTCTGATTAATTTAAGTGGAAACAGATACCATTAAACGGAAAATGCCTATCTGTTTTTTGTGCTGTTTTTGATAGCACAAAATGGCTGATGGTAAACCACCAGCCATTAAGCCTGAGAAACAGGACATAAGTGAATCAAAAATTATTTGATTTCTACTTTTGCACCAGCTTCTTCTAATTCTTTCTTAAGTGCTTCAGCTTCTTCTTTAGAAATGCCTTCTTTTAAGTTAGCTG
Organism: uncultured Haemophilus sp.; assembly: GCA_965143545.1. Lineage (GTDB taxonomy): Bacteria > Pseudomonadota > Gammaproteobacteria > Enterobacterales > Pasteurellaceae > Haemophilus_D. The sequence goes on from CBCSVJ010000124.1 coordinate 4,285, forward strand.
GAGCTGATTCAACTAAGTCTTTAGCTTCTTTTAAGCCTAAACCAGTTGCACCACGTACTGCTTTGATAACTGCTACTTTGTTAGCA
>CBCSVJ010000125.1:0-4358 GCA_965143545.1 uncultured Haemophilus sp.
ACTTTATCCTTCTTTTATTCCTCTGGACGGTAGGTGATTTAGTCTTCCATATTCCTGCAACAATTTCAGCGTTTATCGGTTTAGTGATTTTGTTATTAACCAATATTATGAGCTGGAAAAATATCGTGGCAGAAACCACCGCATGGGATACGATGTTCTGGTTTGCGGTATTGGTGATGATGGCAAATGCACTTAATAAATACGGTGCAATCACTTGGATTTCCACCCACATTTCTTCATCTGTGGGCGGTTTCAGCTGGCCAGTTGCCTTTACTATTTTAGTATTGGTGTATTTCTATACTCGCTATTTCTTTGCTTCAGCCATGGCGCATATTTCCGCAATGTATCTCGCTTTTGTGGCAGCGGCTATCGCTGTGGGTACACCACCAATCATTGCTGCAATTGGTTTAGGTTACACCTCAACATTATCCATGAGTTTAACGCAATATGCTGGTGGTCCTGGTCCTGCTTTATACGGCTCAGGTTATAACTCTACCGGTCAATGGTGGGGCGTGAGCTTTATTGTTTCTATCCTTTCATTAGTCATTTGGTTTGGTGTGGGTGGATTATGGATGAAACTACTTGGCTGGTGGTAATCCTTATTAATCCATAAAAATCCCTAAAAAACGACCGCACTTTGATTTGTATCTCAAAAGTGCGGTCGTTTTTATGTGAATTCTCTATAATAAAAATCTCCATTGTTTTTTAGCCAATGGAGATTTTTTACTAATTAAGCATTAAATGGATTATTCAAATTACCAAGTATAGCCCAGTTTAAATGCGGCATATTTTTGAGTGGTAATATCAGACCCTTTTAGCATACCCACTTGTGCGCTAACTTGCCATTGATTGAATTGAGCAGTAAGTCCTGCCTCGTGGTTGAAATAACGTCCAAATTGTTGTTGCATACCGATATTATTTACTGATAATGCACCGTTTACAGCCATTTTACGCTGTGTTGCATCATTATAGTAAGATGCCACGTTTGGCGTTAATTTCACTCCTGCTACATCAAAGGTTTTACTTAATTCTAAACCTGCACGGTAAGTCATTAAATTTAATGCTTTGCTTTCAATGTTTGCTTCAGCTAACTGATAATTTGCTTTAGATAGGCGATTGTAACGAACACCAACAGATGGTTGAACGTTAATACCCCAATCCCATTGTACGCCAGCATTTACCCCTACACTAAATAAGCTACGATGGAACACATTGCTTTTACCATCAAAATCAATGGTGTTACGGCTGCGACCATAACTAAGGTCAAGACTCGCAAATACGCCATTGTTCCAATTGCCTTTCACATACGTGCTTAAAGCGGTTAGGCGATTTTTACCACTCACGTTTTCAGCGAATGTGTTGTTTGCACGAGAATGTGATAACACTGCACCAACTCGTACATTATCATTTACATTATTTGCCACACCGATTTGTGTCATTGTTAAGCTTTGTTTGTATGGGCGATAGAAATCAGAATGATAGTTCTGTTTCGTTGCTTCAGTATTTGCCCATACATTCGAATTGTCTTGACTTAATAAATGACGATCAAGATTACGTGCGATTTGTAACGCTACATTTACGTTAGCTGACATTTCAGATAATGCAGTATTAGAGTAACGACTCACTAATGCAGATTGAGGTTTGTTGTTTTCTAAATTTGCTTGTGTTGCTAACATTTCAGCGACTTTAGCGTTGGTACTTTCTGAATTTTTTGATTCATTTTCTGCTAAGAATTGCTCGATTTCAGATAAACTTTCATAGTTGTTTTCTAAACTCGTTAACACTTCTTTAGATGCGTTTTCTACCGCTTCTTTCGCATAAGCAATAGCTTGAGCATCACCATCATTCGTCGCTAATGCAAGTGCTTTTTCTGCATTTTCTAAACGTTGAATCGCAATATCTAACTCATTTTCAAAGCGAGTTAAATCACTTGTATTTGCAATTCTCAACACTTTAGAACAAACAGCATGGCTAACGCCTTGTGCCTCACACAACTCGCGAGCTTTATCAACATTGCCTTTTCGTGGGGCTTTACTTGCTTCTAAGCTAGTAATATCTTGACGCAATTTTGCCACTAAATTCGTTGCATTTGTTTGCGTTTTTAATAATTCAGCCGCAACATTTTTTGCTGTAGATAAACGATTGTTTTGCTGTTTCAATGTATTAATTAATTGAGTATATTGGCGATATAAATGGTTGCGTTTTGCCTTTTGATTTTGGCTTACCGCATTATATTGATCTACCACATTTTTCAATTTTGCATCTGTTTGGTTAACAGTATTTTGCAGTCTATTCACTTCAGCATTTTTAGCATCAGTTTGTCTTTTAGCTCGTTCATATTGCGCATTTAAACTGTTAAGCTCACGTTGTTTTGCCTTAATTTGACGCTGTACAGCCTCATACTCTTCTCGGCTGAGCTCTTGAGTTTGTGTGCTCGCACCGTGGTTTACTTGCGCATCACGTAATGGGTTATAAAGACGATAGTCATTATTGTTATTCGCTAAAATATAACGATAAGCACCAAGATCCACATAACCGTTTTCTAATGTGAAACGAGCGTTTGCATTGTTTTGTTCAGGATTGTTTAATTTCACTAAACTTAATGGATTGATTTCATTTGGTTCAGTACCAGTATTCTTTAATGAAAGTTGGAATGCACCATTCGCTAAACCATTAACAACGATATGATCGCCACGGCGTTCAGCTACATTCGTTAAGAAACGGAAAGAACCTGTACCGGTTAAATTGCCATTAATAGTTAATTCATTAAAGTCAACATTGCCCTTATGATTATTTCCAATTTCATCATAACGTTGGTTTAATGTAATTAGGCTATTTGAAAGTGCTAAATTACCCACATTGCTGTTGCCAGTTAATGTCCATTGGCTTCCTGGTTTCAAGGTTACTTGTGTTTGTTTATCTGCGTTAATGCGACCAACCAAATGTGCTTTTCCTAATTGGAATTGACTTTGATTTTGTAAATTCACATTACCTGTGACTTTAGTCGTTGGTAATTGGTTAAATACCGATTGGCTTAATACCGCATTGTTATCACACTTAGTTTCGCCAGTGTGGCTTGAACGCATACAGTTTTTCGATTCACCTTGAACAAAGCCTAATTTAATCTGACTTTGATCTTTAGCATCGAAATTACCGTTTAATTGAGAAACATTACGTCCGCTTTCAAGTTTTGCATTGCCAGCGACGTTAAATTCACGTGCGGTAAATTGGCGGTCAGTCCATTCATTTTCTCTTACCACTTCTTTATTTCTTAGATAATCGTAAGCGTGTGCTACAGGTGCACCAGAAAGAACAACACTGCCTTTTTCAACATTAAGGTTACCGTTTAAATTTGCCTCACCATTTAGTAATAACAAGTTATTTGAATTACTTGGGTTAAAGGTTACATTTAATCCACCGTTTGGACGGCTGCTATCAGTTTCCCCTAAGCTACCACTGAAGGTTGCCATTGCATGCGATGCACTGATTTTTTTGATCGCATCTGCTTTATTACTGCCTAAGAATTCCCAATCGTTACTTGAATTTTGAGCAAGCGGGAAGTATTGGTTCGGGTTACCATTTGGTTTTAAGCGGAAATAATCAGTGCGATTATTTCTATGCGTATTAACATACTCATAAACACCTAAAGCGGTTTCTGGTTTTTTACCCCAGTTTACCCACTCTAACTCATTTTCAGCTAAATCTTTGCCGATGGTGATAGAAGCAGTTTGATTTCGGTTATGGTTGACAATTTTTGCACCATCATCTGCATTTTGAATATAGTTAAAGCTTAGTGCATTACCATTAAGATCTAAACGACCACCAAGGAAACCGAAGTAGATATTATTTGGATTAACTTGTTTATCGTTAGCTAGTACGACAGTACCACGACCACTGGTAATCCCAACTTGGTTAAAGGCTTGTTGTTGGCCATTTTCAGCTTTTTGATCCAAAATAACCGTACCATCGCCTACGCTAATATCGCCAAGGTTTTTCCCTTTACCATTTATTAATAGGGTACCTGTACCTAATTTAGACAAACGGTCGCCTTGCGGATTTTTTACCTGCCAGTTCACTGTTTTATTGCCATTAACTACAATACCTGCACCAGTCCAAGTATCATTATTATTCTCTGCACGCACAGTCATATTGTTATTGAAGTAAAGTGCGCCAGCGCCTTGATTAATCGTGCTTTGTAATACAATTTCGCTACCATCTACACCACTAAAGTGTGCTGTTTTACCATTTGCAAGTGAAGGGCGCTCTGCACCAGTATCAAGGTATCTTTTCGCAGGATCAGCAAGTTTTAATTTTGAACTAGATGCCCCCATATCTTTCCAATAAATTGTTTTTGCGCG
>CBCSVJ010000126.1:0-4358 GCA_965143545.1 uncultured Haemophilus sp.
AATCAAACGTTGCGGACGAATAACATTGTTATCATCCACAAGCGCCACGCCTAAAAAGATATTCTTGTCAGAAAACAACCGCACTTGACCAAACAATTTTGCTTCATTAGCAAATTTGACACGTTGTCCAAAGCCGATACCTTTACTTTGTTCAGCATTTAACTGTAATGCAGGTAATTTACTGACTGCGGTATCTGTTGGTAAAAGATGTTGATCAAGTTGTGCAAGATCACCTTGATCTGCAAGCGTCTGTAATGAATCCCATGTCATCATTTTTTCTGTTGGATAATCCGCAACCACAGTTCGACGTAACACTGTCACATGAGCGCCACAACCTAACACTTCACCTAAATCATCCACTAATGTACGGATATAGGTTCCTTTCGAACAATGCACTTCTAAGGTTAGAAAAGGGGCTTGATACTCGATAAAGTTTAGCTCAAAAATCGTGATAGGACGTGCTTCACGTTCCACTGTAATGCCTGCGCGAGCATACTCATACAACGGTTTCCCATTGTATTTTAATGCAGAAAACATGGTCGGCACTTGCAAAATGTCACCACGGAATTGTTCAAGTGCGGTCAAAATTTGTGATGTTTCCACATTGACAGAATGCGTTTCGACCACTTGCCCTTCAGCATCCGAGGTATCTGTTCGTTCACCTAATTTTGCTGTAACCACATAGCGTTTATCTGCATCTAATAAAAACTGGGAAAACTTTGTCGCTTCGCCTAAGCAAATAGGCAGCATACCGGTTGCTAATGGATCGAGCGCACCGGTATGTCCAGCTTTATTCGCTTGGAATAAGCGTTTCACCTTTTGCATAATGTCATTAGATGACATACCTTGTGGCTTATCTAATAAAAATACGCCATCAATATCACGTCCACGCTTACGAGGTCTCGACATTAGTCATTTTCCTCAACGTGTTTTTTCTCGTCTTCACGTACTACGTTTGTCACTAGATTAGACATACGCATCCCTTCGACTAAGGATTGATCGTAGAAGAAACGAATTTCCGGCACAATGCGTAAGCGCATCGCTTTACCCACTAATGAACGGATATAAGGTGCTGCTTTTTCCAAACCTTTCATGCCCTGTGCAATCGCCACTTCATCATGATCAAACAAAAATGTGACAAACACTTTTGCATAAGCTAAATCGCTTGATACTTCCACATCAGACACGGTTACCATGCCAATACGGGGATCTTTCACTTCACGTTGCAAAATGATGGCGATTTCTTTTTGTAATTCTTGTGCAACACGATCGCTGCGTTTAAATTCTCTTGCCATAATATTTCTCTTATTAAAAAGCGGTCAAAAATACGTTGAATTTTGACCGCTCTTATTTTATAGATTAGATTGAACGTTTAATTTCAACGACTTCAAACACCTCGATTTGGTCGCCGACTTTTACGTCATTGTAGTTTTTAACGCCGATACCACATTCCATACCATTACGGACTTCCGATACGTCATCTTTAAAGCGACGGAGAGATTCCAATTCACCTTCAAAGATTACCACGTTATCACGTAATACGCGGATTGGGTTGTTACGTTTTACTACACCTTCGGTCACCATACAACCCGCGATTGCGCCAAATTTCGGATGTTTAAACACATCACGCACTTCAGCCAAGCCGATGATTTCTTGTTTGAATTCAGGTTGTAACATACCGCTCATCGCTGCTTTCACATCATTTAATAGTTCATAAATGATAGAGTAATAACGAAGGTCAATATTTTCTGCTTCGATAATACGACGAGCTGAAGCATCCGCACGAACGTTAAAGCCAACCATAATCGCATTAGAAGCTGCCGCTAAGGTTGCATCAGTTTCAGAAATACCACCGACACCAGAGCCCACTACTTTCACTTTCACTTCGTCAGTAGAAAGATCTTGTAACGATTGAATAATCGCTTCCACAGAACCCTGAACGTCCGCTTTCACAATGATGTTCAGTTCAGCCACATCACCTTCCGTCATATTGCTAAACATATTTTCAAGTTTCGCTTTTTGCTGACGAGCAAGTTTCACTTCACGGAACTTACCTTGACGGTGTAACGCCACTTCACGTGCTTTTTTCTCATCACGCACTACAGTCGCTTCATCACCCGCTGCAGGTACACCAGAAAGACCTAACACCTCAACCGGGATAGATGGGCCTGCTTCATCGATTTCTTTACCGTTTTCATCGCGCATTGCACGAACACGACCGTATTCAAAACCGCAAAGTACGATATCACCTTTACGTAAAGTACCAGATTGAACAAGAATGGTCGCAACCGGACCACGACCTTTATCAAGGTAAGATTCAATCACTACACCGCTTGCCATGCCGTCTTTTACAGCCGTTAATTCAAGTACTTCTGATTGAAGCAAGATGGCATCTAATAAGTCATCAACACCGGTACCTTTCTTCGCAGAAACTGGAACGAATTGCACATCACCACCGAATTTTTCAGAAATCACTTCGTGTTGAAGTAATTCTTGCTCTACGCGGTCTGGATTTGCTTCTGGTTTATCAATTTTGTTCACCGCAACCACTAAAGGCGCACCCGCTGCTTTCGCGTGTTGAATCGCTTCAATGGTTTGAGGCATCACACCATCATCTGCAGCAACAACAAGAACTACGATATCCGTTGCTTTCGCACCACGTGCTCGCATTGAGGTAAATGCGGCGTGTCCCGGTGTATCTAAGAAGGTGATCATTTTGCCGTCATCCATTTCTACGTGGTACGCACCGATGTGCTGAGTAATACCACCCGCCTCACCGGCAGCAACTTTCGCTTTACGAATGTAGTCAAGCAATGAGGTTTTACCATGGTCAACGTGACCCATGATCGTTACAACCGGTGCACGAGTTACTTTTTCAGCATTAACATCGCGATCGCCTAATACTTCTTCTTCAAGTTCATTTTCATTACGAAGAATCACTTTGTGACCTAATTCTTCAGCTACTAATTGAGCTGTTTCTTGGTCAAGCACTTGGTTAATGGTCACCATTTCGCCCATCTTCATCATAGCTTTGATGATTTCAGTCGCTTTGGTTGCCATTTTGTTTGCTAATTCCGCAACGGTAATGGATTCACCAATAACAACATCTTGTTTCACAACCTGAACAGGTTTTGTGAAGGCTTGTTGTAATGCTGCGCCTTTCTTACCATTTTTACCTTTACCGAATTTACCGTCTTTTTGATTTTTACGGTTAGATTCGCGCTCATTTTTATTGCCGCCTTTCACGTCATCGCGTTCTTTTTTCGCTTTAGCGACTTTATTTTTGCCGCGACCGCGATTTTCATTACGGCGTTCTTCTTCGTCCTCCGCTTCTAAAGCATAACGAGAGCTTAAATTGTAATCAGTATAATCTTCTGATGCGCTTTCATTGCTTGACGTATCCGCTTCAGCATAACGTTTAGCATCTTCAGCAGCTTTACGCGCTTGCTCTTCTGCCTTTTTGCGAGCCAGCTCTTCCGCTTTGCGACGAAGTTCTGCTTCTTCCGCTTTACGTTTTTCTTTTTCTGGATCAACAGATTTAGGTTTATTTTCAACCGCTGGTTTCGCTGCCTTTTCTGCTTCAACCTTGGCTTTCTCAGCTTTCGCTTTTTCTGCTGCAGCTTTTTCAGCAGCTAAACGTGCTTTTTCTTCTGCCGCTTTCTTCTCTGCTTCTTGCTGTGCTTTTAATTTTTCTGCCTCAGCAGCTTTTCGGGCAGCATCTGTTGGCACAGTGCGTTTTTTACGAACTTCAACTTGTACCGCTTTTGCTTTACCGCCAGCTGTTGTACTGCTTACGGTTGTTTTTGTTCTGCGTTGAATACTTAGTTTTTTCGGTGCATTCGCATCCGCATTTTTTACATCTTCAGTCATGATTAAACTCCTTACTCTTCGCTAAACCAGCAAATATTACGCGCAGCCATAATAAAGTCAGCGGCTTGCTCTGCGGTTAATTCTTCGATATCAGCTAAATCATCTACACCTTGCTCAGCAAGTTCTTCAAGCGTAGTAATTTGTTTTTCAGCTAATTTAAAGGCAATGTGACGATTCATCCCTTCAAGATTTAATAAACGATCTTCAATATTCGCTTTTTTCAAGGCTTCTTCTTCAGCTGCAGCAGCTGCAGTAATCGCATCTTTTGCACGACCTTGTAACTCTTCGATAAGATCTTCATCTTCTAAACCATCAATTGCAGTTAGCTCGCTTACTGGAACATAAGCCACTTCTTCTAAAGAAGTAAAACCTTCATCCACTAAGATTTGAGCAAACTCTTCATCAAGACCCAATTTATCCATGAATAAATTTAATACTTTGGTATCTTCTGCTTGATGTTTTTCATTTAATTGCTCGGTGGTCATAAC
>CBCSVJ010000127.1:0-4343 GCA_965143545.1 uncultured Haemophilus sp.
CTGATTTTTTAGCGAAAGTTTTTTGTAAACGTTCTACACAAGGAATAGTGTGTTCAACTACTTTTTTGTATGCCGCAATGTGCATTGCAGTTGGGAAAGTATCATTTGAAGATTGGGATTTGTTCACATCATCATTTGGATGGATGAATGATTTTTCACCTAATTTACCACCATGTAAAACGTGAGCACGGTTAGCCACCACTTCGTTCACGTTCATGTTTGATTGTGTACCTGAACCGGTTTGCCAAATGACTAATGGGAATTGGTCGTCTAATTTTCCTGCCAGGATTTCATCACAGGCGGTTGCGATTAAATCACGTTTCTCAGCAGGTAATACACCTAAATCACAGTTTGCGAAAGCAGCGGCTTTTTTCAAATAACCGAAAGCTTCAATAATTTCGTGCGGCATAGAGGCTGCCGGACCAATTTTGAAGTTGTTACGGGAACGTTCGGTTTGTGCTGCCCAGTATTTATCTGCAGGCACTTGAACTTCGCCCATAGTGTCTTTTTCAATACGAAATGCCATGTGATACTCCTATCATCAAAAATAAAAACAAATCTTGAAAATTCTAACACCTACGAGTTATGAATGGAATGTAACATAAAGGTTAAAAGTTACTTTTGTGATGTAGATCATAAAAGTGCGGTAAAAAATTTCCGTGTTTTTTCTATTTACGTTAATCACTTTGTTGATGATTTATTTTTTGCTGCTTTTTTGATAAAATCCGCCAGTTTACAAAACGATAAATGGAGAAGTCGCAATCATGGCAAAAAACGCACAATTTTATCTCTTAAATCCAGAAAAGAAGATAACAGTTGAGCAACTTGCCTGTGATCTTGCCGCTCAAGCATGGCGTTTAGGCAAGCGAGATTTAATCGCGTGCGAAACAGAAGAGCAAGCATTTTTAATTGATGAAGCATTATGGCAACGGGATCCGAATGAGTTTGTTCCTCATAATCTTTCAGGCGAAGCAACACAATATGCACCGCCAATTGAGATTAGTTGGAAAGGCAAACGCAATGCCCAACGTCGTGACTTGCTGATCAATTTGCAGATGGAAGTGCCGGATTTTAGCCACAGCTTTACACAATTAATTGATTTTGTACCGGTAGAAGAAACGCAAAAAGCTCAAGCGCGTGAACGTTATAAAATCCTTCGCTCGCAAGGCTGGATGCTTTCTACTGAAAATACTTAATATTTTTAACTTTAAAACCTAGGAAATTAACATGAATTTAAACGCTAAAGTGGCTTTAAGCCTTATTCTTGGCGCAAGCACCTTATTATCTGCTTGTGACAATAAAGAAAACACATCAACCCAAGTTGAGAAAGCAGTAAGAGTACCTGCACCAACAGAAAAAGCAGAAAGTGCGGTTGAAAAATCAAAAGAATTAGTGGCTGAAACTAAATCAGCCGAAAAAGTCGCTGAGAAAACAGAAAGCACAGAAGCTAAAGCTGACGTTAAAACTGCAGAAGTAAAATCTGATGTAGTCAAATTTGAAGTCAAAAAAGAAGTAAAAGCGGTTGATGTTGCAGAGAAAGCATCGGATAAAAAAGAGGCTGTTGTCGCTCAACAAGCAACTCACCCTCAGAAACCACGTGTGGTAGTGACTGAAAAAGCACCAAAAGAAAGTGCAGAACGTAAACAGCAAAGAGCTGTATTAAATGTGTTAGAAAAACAATACGAAGAAGTTCGTTGTTCTGCTGATGCGAAAAACTTAAGTGGTGATAGTTTCTGCCGTCAAGAAGAACGCCGTTTATTCTTAGAAATTCAACGTATTAAAGATGAATTAAGAGGGATTGAGGAATAATCTCATCCTTAGTAATATGAGGGCGTGATTAATTCGCCCTCAAAATAAAAAAATAGATTTTTTGTGACCGCACTTTATGAACGATATTACCTTTTATCAACGTTTCGAAGCCGATATTCTCGCCGGGCGTAAAACCATCACCATTCGAGATAAATCCGAAAGCCATTTTAAAACGGGCGATATCTTACGTGTTGGTCGATTTGAAGATAATCAATATTTCTGCACGATTGAAGTGTTAAGTGTGTCGCCGATTACTCTTGATGAACTAACAGAACAGCATGCAACACAGGAGAATATGAGTTTGGCAGAGTTGAAAGAAGTGATTCGGGATATTTATCCCATTGAAGAACAGTTTTATGTAATTAGATTTTGTGTTTTACCATAAGGATTTTCTATGAAAAAAGTTACATTTTATTTTTTATTTTCTTTATTAACAGCTTGTTCCGCATCGAATAATAGTAGTAAGAGTGTAGAACAGCCATATATGATTTCAGATCAAGATGTTTTACAGTACATAGAAGAGGTTAATAATATTGAATACTGTTTGCCTAAGGGGACTAGGATAAATACTCTAAGTGATTTAGAACGAAGAGTGCTTACTGATGCTAGGGGAGATGTTCTTCGTAATATTATTGGACAAAATAACTTAAGCAAGGTATTAAAAAATGAAGTTTCGTATAAATACTTTGAAGAAAGAGAAAATGCATTAAAAACTAAGAAGATTACGGCTTCTAAAGAAGAATGCAAAGAATTGTCAAGGAAGTTTTTAGAAGAAGTTCATAATAGAAAATATGGTCGTTCCTCCTCTCCGAAGGTTGGCATTATTGTATATTAAATAAATGTGGTTCAGTTATTATGAATATTATCGATAAAATAAAGAATAATCTCATAAATTCAGAAAGAGAAGGTAATAAAACAGCTGAATTTCATTATCAAATTCTAATTAATGCTGATGAGTTAAAAGATATTGATGCTGAAGAATTTTGCCAAAAGTTATCTTTGACAGATGGATATAAATCAGAATTTAGGAAAATGATTAAGTTAGCTAACCATATAAAAAGTAAAGGGAAAAAGATTATTTAAATTTGTAGGGTGCAATTTATTGCACCATTATCCTTTTAATCAAAGGGTGTAACAAGTTGCACCCTATCAAAGAGAAAAATAAATGACACAAAAATTCGAAATGGCAGACCGTTTTAATCCGTCTGCGGTAGAGCAAGCCCTTTATCAACATTGGGAAGAGAGCGGTTATTTTAAACCGTCTGAAAATGAACATGCGCCGAGCTATTGCATTGCGATTCCGCCACCGAACGTCACAGGTTCCCTACACATGGGACACGCTTTCCAACAAACCTTAATGGATACGTTAATCCGTTTTAATCGTATGGAAGGGCATAACACCTTATGGCAAGCGGGGACAGACCACGCGGGTATTGCGACCCAAATGGTGGTGGAACGTAAAATTGCCGCAGAAGAAGGCAAAACTCGCCACGATTATGGCCGTGAAGCGTTTATCAACAAAATTTGGGATTGGAAAGCCTATTCTGGTGGCACAATCAGCCAGCAAATGCGTCGTTTAGGAAACTCTATCGACTGGGAACGTGAGCGTTTCACCATGGATGATGGTTTATCTAACGCGGTAAAAGAAGTATTTGTTCGCTTGCACGAGGAAGGTTTGATTTACCGTGGCAAACGCTTGGTGAACTGGGATCCAAAACTTCATACCGCAATTTCCGATTTAGAAGTGGAAAACAAAGAGAGCAAAGGCTCCCTTTGGCACTTCCGCTATCCGTTAGCTAATGGTGCAAAAACGGCAGATGGTAAAGATTATTTAGTCGTCGCAACCACGCGTCCAGAAACCATGTTGGGCGATACGGCGGTTGCGGTGCATCCTGAAGATGAGCGTTACCAATCTTTAATTGGTAAAACTGTCGTTCTACCATTGGCAAACCGTGAAATTCCGATTATTGCCGATGAATATGTTGATCGTGAATTCGGTACCGGTGTAGTGAAAATCACCCCTGCGCACGACTTTAACGACTACGAAGTGGGTAAACGTCACAGCTTGCCGATGGTTAACGTGTTAACCTTAAATGCAGATATCCGTGATGAAGCGGAAATTATCGGTACTGATGGCAAACCGCTTGCGGACTATGAAGCGACTATTCCTGCGGATTATCGTGGTTTAGAGCGTTTCGCTGCACGTAAGAAAATCGTGGCAGATTTTGAAGCGCTTGGTTTATTAGATGAAATTAAACCACATGATTTGAAAGTGCCTTATGGCGACCGCGGTGGTGTGCCGATTGAGCCGATGTTAACCGACCAATGGTATGTGAGCGTGACACCGCTTGCTGATGTGGCGATTAAAGCGGTGGAAGATGGCGAAATCCAATTCGTGCCGAAACAATACGAAAACCTTTACTTCTCTTGGATGCGTGATATTCAAGATTGGTGTATCTCTCGCCAACTTTGGTGGGGACACCGCATTCCTGCGTGGTATGATGCGGAAGGCAACGTGTATGTTGCGCGTAATG
>CBCSVJ010000128.1:0-4325 GCA_965143545.1 uncultured Haemophilus sp.
GTTGCCAGCTGTCAGTGAAAAGTAAGATCTTAGCACCTTCTAGTTCATAGCCTTTTGCCCAGTCATCAAGCTTTTCATTGATGGCGATAAAGTCTTCTGTTTGAAATAGTTTCTTCTGCAAAGGCAAGAGAGCAAAGAAGATATCTGCTTCTTGATGAGCAAGTTGATGAAATTTTTCGAGGAGTTGAGTGAGCGTTTTGATTTGTTCTCGTTGCTGAGCAAGCTGTGCTTTGACTAACGAAATCGTCCCTTCTTCATGGCTATGAGGAATAGTAAGCTGTTGAAGTAATTCAGGGTGATGGGTGAAAAAATCAGGGTGATTTTTTAGGTAGTCAGCAATATCTTGTTCAGTCATCAAAAACTCCTTAAAAAATAACCGCACTTGGTTATGCCAAAGTGCGGTTTATTTTTATGCGGTTTTAGGCCGCAAATGGATCGCGTAAAATCATTGTTTGAACACGATCTGGACCTGTTGAAAGGATAGCGACTGGCACGCCAGTTACTTCTTCGATACGTTTGATGTAATCACGGCAAGTTTGCGGTAATTTATTTACATCAGTCACACCGAAGGTGTTTTCTTTCCAACCTGGTAAGGTTTCGTAAATTGGTTCTACGCCTTCCCAATCTTTTGCTGCTAATGGTGCATATTCAACGATTTCGCCATTTGGCATTTTGTAAGCGGTACAGATTTTCACTTCATCGAAACCATCTAATACGTCTAATTTAGTCATACAGAAGCCAGAAATAGAATTAAGTTGAATTGCACGACGAATGGCCACGGCATCAAACCAACCACAACGACGAGGACGACCAGTTACTGCACCAAATTCGTTACCTTTACGGGCAATTTCAGCACCGGTTTCATCGAATAATTCTGTGGTGAATGGACCGCCACCAACACGTGTACAGTATGCTTTGATGATACCTAACACATAATCAAGGTTACGAGGACCGAAACCAGAACCAGTTGCTACGCCGCCTGCCGTGGTGTTCGAACTGGTTACATACGGATAGGTACCGTGGTCGATATCAAGCATGGTGCCTTGTGCACCTTCGAATAGGATGTTGTCGCCATTTTTACGAGCAGTATCTAAAATAGTTGTGATATCTGCTACCATGCCAGTAATAATATCAGCTACCGCGAACACATCGTCTAATGTTTTTTGATAATCAACAGGTTCTACTTTGTAGTAGTTCACCAATTGGAAATTATAGTATTCAAGGATATTTTTTAATTTTTCAGCAAAGGCTTCGCGATTGAATAAATCGCCCACACGTAAACCACGACGAGCGACTTTATCTTCATAAGCTGGGCCGATACCACGACCAGTTGTACCAATGGCTTTTTTACCTAATGCGGCTTCACGCGCATGATCCATTGCAACGTGATAAGGTAGGATTAATGGACAAGCTTCTGAAATTAATAAACGTTCACGTACTTTTACGCCACGGCTTTCTAATTCGCCCATTTCTTGCATTAATGCAGCGGGAGAAAGCACAACGCCGTTACCGATTAAACAGGTCACGTTATCACGTAAAATACCTGATGGAATTAAGCGTAATACGGTTTTTTCACCATTAATAATTAAAGTGTGACCTGCGTTGTGACCACCTTGGTAACGCACCACATATTTAACGCGATCTGTTAATAAATCAACGATCTTGCCTTTCCCTTCATCGCCCCACTGAGCGCCAAGAACAACAACACTTTTTCCCATAATTTCCGCCTTAAGTTTGCGTAAGTTTATAAATCAGACAAACGATTACTCTACTCTTTTTTGGTCATAATCTCAAATTTTAAACGTAAAAAAGTGCGGTTATTTTTAACCGCACTTTCAGTAAATTTTTTATTCAAACAATGATTTGTGTAATGAACGAACCACGTCATCTGCTTTGTCGCTCATCGCGAGCATACAAATGTTATTGGTGCTTGCGCCATAGCTAATCATGCGAATGTTATAGCCTTCAAGAGTGTCAAAAATACGTTTTGCCACACCTGAAGCGAGGTGTAAATCATTTCCAATTAATGCGACAAGTGATAAGCCGGTATCCACTTTCACGGTACAATATTGGCTTAATTCTTCTAATAATTCAGGAGAAAGTAATTCAACACCAGATGAAGCCGAGCCCGTTTTATCTAAGGTTAATGCAATGCTTACTTCAGAGGTTGTGATCGTATCCACAGAAATTTTATATTTTGCTAAGATAGTGAATACATTCGCTAGGAAGCCTTGTGCATGTAGCATACTGAGACTTGAAAGCGTTAATAGGGTTTGATCGCGACGTAATGCAATTGCTCGGAATGTTGGGCGAGGTTGCGGATCACGTGTTACCCAAGTACCGCCAGCTTCTGGTGCTTTACTTGAACCTACATAAACAGGGATATTACTG
Organism: uncultured Haemophilus sp.; assembly: GCA_965143545.1. Classification (GTDB taxonomy): domain Bacteria; phylum Pseudomonadota; class Gammaproteobacteria; order Enterobacterales; family Pasteurellaceae; genus Haemophilus_D. The sequence goes on from CBCSVJ010000128.1 coordinate 2,392, forward strand.
CGCACAGCAGGAAGCAATGTCGCAGGGTGTAATACTTTCGCCCCAAAGGTTGCCATTTCAGCTGCTTCAGCAAAGCTCATGGTATCAATACGTTGTGCATTTTGTACGATACGTGGATCGGTCGTATAAATTCCCGCCACATCAGTCCAAATTAAGACATCTTTTGCGTTTAATACTTCTGCTAAAAGTGCAGCAGAGTAGTCGCTACCACCACGGCCTAAAGTCGTCGTTTTACCGCCTGGCTCACGACCGATAAAGCCTTGAGTGATGACTAATTCACCGCGGTCGATTAATGGTTTTAATAAATTATCGCAGTTCGCTTGAGTTTGTGCATCATCTGGTGCCGCTTTACCAAAGTTATCATTAGTTGCCACTAAAGTACGCACATCGACCCAAGTTGCAGAAGCTTGTAATTCTCTTAATACTTCAATGAAAATTTGCGTTGACATCATTTCACCTTGACTGATGATTTCATCAGTTAAAGCAAGTGATGTCGCAAGGCTAGCCGCTTCAGAAAGTGCGGTAATATTTTCTAAGTATTTTTCGATGATAGGACGAACACGGCTGTCGTCTTTTAATTCATTTAAAATGTTTTCTTGAATTTGGCGGACTTCACCAATTAATTTCGCGCGCTCTTCAGCTTCGACACCATTGGCTAAGGCAACTAATAAGTTTGTTACGCCAGCAGAGGCAGAAAGCACGACAACGCGAGTATTAGGATCTGCAATGACGATTTTGGCACAAGCTTGCATCGCGGAATAGTTCGCAACGGATGTACCACCAAATTTTGCTACCGATAAATGAGACATAAGATAATCCTCTAAAATGAAAAAGTAAGATGTTGTGTTTTATGATGGCTATTAGAAATAGCGATTTAAGCAAAAATTGTCAAATAAATATGATAAAAAATCGTATAAAAATCTTTTTATTTAGATCTTTTTTGATTAAACAGGGTAAAAATTAAAGAATCACTAACTATTCAGCAGGCATTGGCAGTGGTTCTGGCGTGCCAAGAAAATAAGGTTTTACCCCAATAATTAAGTCTAATACGGCTTTCACGCGAGCAAACATTTCGCGGACACGCGTCCCAAAATAAACTTCAGGCTGTTTTGCGGTGAAACAAATGGCATCAATATCGTAATGTTTAGCAATAAGCAGAGCACGTTCACAATGGAATTTTTGACTGATGATCGTAAAGGAAGGAACTTGGAAAACTTTATTGGCTCGCACAACAGAGTCTAAGGTGCGGAATCCTGCAAAATCTTTAAACATGACGCTTTCAGACACGCCCATTTTACGTAGGTCCAAAAACATGGTACGAGGTTCGTTATATTGAAGCGTGCGGTTATCACCACTTAGCAGTAAATAATCAACTTTATTTTGATCGATTAAGTATTTTGATGCTTCTAAACGGTAGTCGTAATATTTGTTGGTTTTACCTTTGGCAACATATTTGGATGTGCCCAATACTAATGCATAGTGACGATGTGGGAGTGTTTCAACGTCTTCATAAACTCGATCCTGTACATAGAAACTCACAGCGCGATCAATGGTGAAACAACCAATCAAGACGAGTAAACCTAACCCCAAAGCGTAGCCGAGGAGTTTTTTCAGCGGAAGGCGAGAGAGCCATGAAAGTGCGGTCATTTTTAACCGCATTTTGGATAGTTGCATATGGCTAACATACTGAAAAAGCAAAATAATTTCAAGTGTAATTTGTTTACTAAATTGATAAGGAAATATTTAGACGTCTAAACGTCTAAAATTTCTTGACAAAAAACATGAGCTGTTGATAATTGGTAAATCATCAACGTAAAAGGTTATCATTTTAATGGCTGTGCAAAATGTCGTGCTTTTTCAAGACAATCCCCTCCAATTAACATTGGGTGGGCAGCTTTCGCCTATCAATGTCGCGTATCAAACTTACGGGACTT
>CBCSVJ010000129.1:0-4277 GCA_965143545.1 uncultured Haemophilus sp.
AGATCCTAAATCTGAAAAAGATATGGAAGAACTGGCTAATAGTGTTGAATTTGAGGTATATAAATTTAATGAAGCTGCGGCATCAAAAACAACGTTTCTTTCACCCGCGGGGATTTGTAGCGGTTTTAAAAGTGATGATGGCGTAGATGTCACTAATACCAGTAATTATTACATCAAACCTAATGATGCCAGTGAGTATTATGGTAGTGTGTTAGGGGCAACAATTTATAAAAAAGGTGAGACAAAACATTCACAGTATGTGCCTGTTTATGCAATCCGAAATGCGAATGTAGCGAAATACATTGAGCAAAATGAAGACCCAAACATTAGAAAAAAAGCAAATGCGCGGATTAAAGAAGGCAGAGAAACACTCAATAAAGTAGTTTGTGATAAAAGGTAGTATTATGAAAAAATTAATTTCTATTGCAGCACTATCTGTTTTAACAGCTTGTACAGCTCCTCAAGAGGCATCAACTATTGGAAATGGTGCTGCAGCGTATGATATGAATACCGTGCAGGATTACAATGCTCGAGTAATAAGTGGTAATACGGTAAGTGCTCGAGAAAAAGCGAAAGTTGCACAAAGAGACAGTATCCCAAATGAAATGAACGCGAGTGATCATCGCTCTAAACAGAGAGGGTATTCTCGTGTCCCTGTTGCGATAATGCCGAGTGTCGGAGTTGGCTATTGCCGTCACTGTTGGTAATTAAATTGATAAAAATTAACCGCCCTTGAAAAAGTGCGGTTATTTTTTTGCTTGTTTATAAGCCTAAAATCGATTTCACAAAAGGAATCGTCAGATTTCGTTTGGCTTGTAGTGAGGCTTCATCGAGTTTCACTAATGCTTCTTTTAGTGTCGCCATATCACGATCTAAACGTGTGAATATAAAATTGGCAGTATCATCTGAAAGTATGATACCTCGTTGATGAGCATTCTGTTTCAATACTGCAAATTTTTGTTCATCGCTGAGTGGAATCAATTGATAACTTTCTCCCCATTTTAAGCGAGAAGCAAGATCCGGTAATTTAACAGGTAGAGCAGTTGGAGATTGATCTGCAGTGACAACTAATAAGGTTTTACCATTAGCTTTAATGCGATTAAAAAGATCAAATAAGGCAATTTCCCATTCTGAATTTTCAATAATTGTTTGCAAATCGTCTAAGCAAACCAGTTCTTGCTGTTCTAAATTCTCAAAAACCGCCGTGGAGAAATATTGTGATTTGCTCAACGGGACATAAATGGCACTCCGTTGTTGCTGAATATATTCATTACAGAGTGCGCGCAAAAGATGGGTTTTCCCAACGCTTTGGCTGCCCCAGAGGTAGAAGAATTGTTGTTGTAAATCAGCCATGTTTTGACATAAAGAATTAAGCAATAATGCATTATTATCGCTATAAAAATTCTCAAGCGTTTCATCATCAATTTGATGAATAGGTAAAGAAAGTTGCTGATTCACGGATTAACGAGTTGATTTAAAATAAAAAAGAAAGGGCTAAATTTTCATTTAACCCTTTTGTTTGGGAAGTTTTATTCTACTTCATTTTTTGCTTTTGGCAAAATCAAGTTCAGCACAATGGCAACGATGGCACAAAGGCTAATCCCTTTTAGGGAAACGACATCACCAACGTTGACAAACATATTCCCAATCCCGAATGTCATGACTACAGAAATAATGCAAAGATTACGAGGTTCGGTCACATCTACTTTACCTTTAATTAAGGTACTCATCCCGACAACGGCAATCGAACCGAATACCAACATCATAATGCCACCCATTACGATGGTTGGAATTGTAGAAAGGAATGCGCCTACTTTACCACAGAAAGAAATTGCAATTGCCCATACAGCTGCCCAGGTCATAATATTTGGATTAAAGTTGCGAGTTAGCATTACAGCCCCTGTTACTTCAGCATAAGTGGTATTTGGTGGACCACCTACTAATGACGCTGCAGCCGTTGCGACACCATCGCCTAATAAGGTGCGGTGTAAACCTGGTTTTTTAAGGAAATCTTTACCTGTTACAGAACTGATTGCCATAATCCCCCCCACGTGTTCAACGGCTGGTGCGATAGCAATGGGTAGCATATAAAGAATCGCTTCTAAATTAAATTCTGGTTTGGTTAACTCAGGTAATTCAAACCATTTTGCATCTAAAACAGGTTGGAAATTAATTAATCCTAGGAATAAACAAACCACATAGCCAGCAACGATACCAAACATAATTGGAATCAGTTTCATGATACCTTTAGCAAACACCGCAACAGAAAGGGTGGTGACCAAGGTAATCATCGAAACCAATACAGAGTGCTCATAGCTGTATGCACTGTTTTTTCCTAATGCCATATCTACAGCAACAGGCGCAAGCCCCATACCAATTATGATAATTACGGGACCCACAACAACAGGCGGGAAGATGCGCTCAAGTGCAGCACTACCACGTAATTTCACTAAGGTTGATAGCGCGAAATAGACGAAGCCTGCGCAAGCAAGTCCACCCATTGTGGTTGGAATGCCCCAAGTTTGTACGCCATATTGAATAGGCGCAATAAAGGCAAAAGAGGAGGCTAAGAAAATAGGAACCTGTTTACCGGTACAAAGTTGGAAAAGTAGTGTGCCGATACCTGCGGTTAGAAGGGCTGTATTAGAATTTAATCCGGTGATTAAGGGAACTAATACTAAGGCGCCAAAGGCCACAAATAACATCTGTAAACCGACAAACGCTTGTTTGCCCATGCTTTGCACCTCAACAGGTGCGGTTGTAGTTTGATTACTCATTTAGTTTCAACTCTCGGTTTGAATTAACTGAAAGTGCGGTCGGTTTTAATGCTCTTTTAGCTTTTGTGTTTTCACGCACGGAAAAAAGACGGCCATAAATGCCGTCTTATTAAAAGGGAATTATTTCGTCCCAAAAATCTTATCGCCTGCATCACCCAAGCCTGGAATGATGTAGCCTTGTTCATTTAAGTGATCATCAATCGATGCACAATAAAGTTCAATATCCGGATGTGCTTTTTCTAATGCTTTGATCCCTTCTGGTGCCGCGACTAATACTAATACTTTGATGTGTTGGCAACCTTTTGCTTTTAATAAATCAATTGTAGAGATCATTGAACCACCGGTTGCAAGCATTGGGTCCACAACGATAGCTAAACGTTCTTCTAAATCGCTCGCGAGTTTTTGGAAATAAGGAACGGGTTCAAGAGTTTCTTCATTACGATAAATCCCGACTACACTGATACGAGCGCTTGGAACGTGTTCTAATACACCGTCCATCATACCAAGACCCGCACGTAAAATTGGTACAACAGTGACTTTTTTACCTTTGATACGTTCGATTTCGACTGGGCCATTCCAACCTTCGATAATTACTTTTTCTGTTTCAAGATCGGCAGTGGCTTCATAGGTAAGTAAGCTGCCCACTTCAGTGGCTAGTTCACGGAATTTTTTGGTATCAATATCAGCTTCGCGCATCACGCCTAATTTATGTTTAACAAGCGGATGTTTAACTTCAACAAGTTTCATCTTTTTTCTCCCTTTTAAAAAAACAAATCGAAGAATTCTATATCAGAAATATTGAATTTCCTAGTGTTTTTATTATGACAGTTCGGTATAAAAACGGTGATAAAATTGACCGCACTTTGCTATTAAATACATCCACCACAGTTACCACAGCGCCAATCTTCCTTATTCACCGCTTGATAGAATGCTCGCATGGTTTCTTCTTCTAAGGGGATATTGTGCTCAATAAAAACATCCGAAAGCCAATCGATATTTTCCACAATCCAATCATCTTCCATTAAGCCTTCTCGATAAAGCTCATCTTCGGGATCCATAAAATTATAAATATTATTTGTTCCCATATCTTTATCTCGGCGTTCAATTGGTAGTGCCACAGGTAAACCAAGATAAGTAATATCCCAATGACCTAGACATAGCGTATTGCCTTTTGATGACCAACTAGCGTTGAATGGATTGTCACTCATGTTGAAATGTTATAAGAAAAGTTGAAAAGTAGAGAAAGTATAGATCTAAAGACGAATTTAATCATACTTAAAAGAAGGTAAATGATTTGATAGAGATCAAAGTGCGGTCAGAAAATTTGATGGATTTTCATAAATAAAAAGCGGCTAATTGCTTAGCCGCTTTTGCATGATTATTAATTTAATTATGCTGCTTTTTTCGGTTTAAAGAAAATCATCGTAAAGATTTGCCAGAAGAAAGCGAGTGCACCGAAGATGAAGACAACGTCGCCACCGAAACGAACCCAACGTAGAG
>CBCSVJ010000130.1:0-4272 GCA_965143545.1 uncultured Haemophilus sp.
CTCGCTTACGGCTGAATCTTGTGAACTGTTCAATATTCCTTTCTATCAATTCGCCCAGATGAAGAAATTCTGCCCAGAAGATATTCCGGCAATTAAAGCTGATTACAAATTACATTGGGATAACTGGAAAGCGATTATCCAAGAAGTGGCAAAGCAACTAGGCATGCCTTTTGCGAAACCGCATATTGAAAGCTGGACCAATGGCTGGCAGGTACGCGCGCATTTCTTCGCTTATTTTAAATACGAGTTCAACCAAAATTCTGCAGCAATCTTTTCTGTGCTATTAAATCGTCGCCGACTAAGAGTGTGTTTAGATTGGCATTGCTATCGTGCAGATCGCTCACAAATTAATGTGCAACAATATAATCAGTGGCTTGATCAATTTGATTTCAAACAATTTGCTGATTTTGATATTTGGCGAGAAGATGAAAGCGAATATGATGATTTTCGCCAAGTGAAGGACATTTCTGAAAAAGATCTCCTCTTACGTTCAGATGAAGATTTTTGGTGCATTGGAAAAAGCATTGAAAAAGCTGAACTTCATCAAATCGATCCTGTTTCATTTATCACCCAAACCATTAAACAGTTACAACCGCTTTACGATCGCTGCCATCAATAAAGTGCGATCATTTCCATTAAATTTTTTCGTCTTTTTATTTGTTATGCTATCATTACATTAGTTTAACATTTTTAACAATTTTGCTTTTAGGAGTACTTTATGAAAAACGTCGTGATCGTTGGCGGTGGCGCCGGCGGCATAGAGTTAGCGACATTTTTAGGCGACAAATTAGGTCGTAAAAAACAGGCTAAAGTGACGCTTGTGGATCGCAATGCGACCCACTTGTGGAAACCCTTATTACACGAAATCGCTACTGGTGTGATGGATGATGGCACGGATTCTCTTAGCTATCGTGCACACGGGAAAAACCATCATTTTAGCTTTGAACAAGGTTCGATCACGCGCATCAATCGTGAACAGAAATATGTTGAACTTGCCCCCGTTTATGGGCAAGAAGGCGATATGCTCGTGGTTGCACGTCGTATTCCTTATGATTACTTAGTGATTGCGATCGGTAGTAAATCGAATGATTTCAATACAAAAGGCGTGGCTGATAACTGTATTTTCTTAGACAGCTCAGATCAAGCACTTCGCTTCCAACAAAGAATGTTGGAATTATTCCTTAAATTCTCAGAAAACCGTGTATTAGACGATATTGGTGAAGAAGAATTTAAACAGAAATTAGTGGATGAGAGCAAAGTCAATATTGCCATTGTTGGCGGTGGTGCAACTGGCGTGGAATTAACCGCGGAGCTTTATCATGCCACTGAAGACCTATCTTCTTACGGTTACGGTAAAATTGATAATTCTTGCTTGCAAGTCACCTTAGTTGAAGCGGGTCCTCGCTTATTACCTGCTCTACCTGAAAATTTATCTGCAGCGGTATTAGATGAATTGCAAGAAATGGGGGCAAACGTGAAATTAAATACGATGATCACGGAAGCCCAACCAAATACACTTATCACCAAAGATGGTGAAGAAATCAAAGCTGATCTGATTGTGTGGGCGGCGGGTGTTCGTACCTCAACGGTGACACAGCAATTTGTTGGATTAGAGCTTAACCGCATCAATCAATTAGTGGTAAAAGATACCCTTCAAACTACGGTGGATGACAGTATTTTCGCGATTGGTGACTGTGCGGCATTAATGCAACCAAACGGTAAATTAGTTCCGCCAAGAGCGCAGGCTGCACACCAAATGGCAAAAGCTTGTGCAAAAAATATCGTTGCACTTTTTGAGCAAAAACCATTAAAAGCCTTCAAGTACAACGATAAGGGAACCTTGGTTTCTCTTTCAAGCTTTACCGCATTGGGCAGCATTTCAAATAAATTTGGGAAAAACCCACTAACTGTTCAAGGTAAATTTGCACAGTTTGCGTATGTGTCTTTATATCGTATGCACCAACATGCTTTGCATGGATGTATTAAGATTGGCTTGATTATTTTAGTGGATAAACTTAACCACTATTTAAAACCAAGATTGAAATTACATTAATACAAAAAGTGCGGTCAATTTAACCGCACTTTTTTATTTCTTAAACGAGTTGATTGTTATGCTCATAAGCATAAAGTGTATTAAACATCAGCATGGCAACTGTCATTGGCCCTACTCCACCCGGTACTGGCGTAATATAAGCCGCTTTTTGTATCGCCACATCATATTCCACATCACCCACTAATTTGCCATTGATACGGTTAATTCCCACATCAATGACCGTTGCCCCTTCTTTAATCCAATCACCTGGAATAAAACGAGGTTTACCCACAGCCACCACTAAAACATCTGCCTGACGAATATGATGCTCTAAATCTTTCGTGAAACGGTGTGTCACTGTGACAGTAGCGCCTGCCAATAATAATTCAAGCGACATTGGACGCCCTACAATATTTGATGCACCAACGATCACGGCATGTTTACCGTGTAAATCAATACCTGTAGTTTCTAATAATTTCATCACACCATAAGGGGTGCAAGCGCGTAAAGTTGGGATACGTTGGCATAAACGCCCCACATTATAAGGGTGGAAACCATCCACATCTTTTTCAGGGCTAATACGCTCAATCACTGATGTGCTATTAATTTGTTCAGGCAATGGAAGCTGGACTAGAATGCCATCAATGGTTTCATCGGCATTTAATTGGTCAATCAGTTGTAGTAGTTCCGCCTCTGTCGTGGTTTCAGGTAAATCATAGGATTTCGAGACCATTCCGATCTCTTCGCAACTTTTACGTTTACTGCCCACATAGACTTGAGAAGCTGGATCTGCCCCCACTAAAATTACTGCAAGTCCTGGCGCACGTTTACCTTGAGCACGATAATGTTCAATTTTACTGGCAACATCAGATTTGATTTTTTTTTGATAGTTCAGTACCTGAAATAATTTGGGCGGTCATGCATTTTTCCTCAAGGTGGCATTAAGTAAACGTTTGCTATTTTAACTGACAACGCCTTATTTTACAAAGACAACAAAAGAGCGGTTAAAAAAACTGGAATAATTTTGAGCAGTTGAAAGAGGAATCTAAAAAATTAATTGACTGAAAAGAAAAGCTCACTATAATTGTGCTCAATCGTCGGCGAGTAGCGCAGCTTGGTAGCGCAACTGGTTTGGGACCAGTGGGTCGTAGGTTCAAATCCTATCTCGCCGACCACTTCTTTTATATTTCCCTCGAAATTCCATACAAAAGATGTAACCCTTAAAATGCGCCCTTAGCTCAGCTGGATAGAGCAACGCCCTTCTAAGGCGTGGGTCAAAGGTTCGAATCCTTTAGGGCGTGCCATTATATACATTCTTAAAAAATTAAATTATTTAATAAAGTCATAAGTTATTGTTTTACAATGTAAATCTTTGTAAATTTTTACATTTAAATATTTACCAAATTATTTCATACAAGTATTATTCATTTCGTTTCATACCAAATGAAACTTTTATTATATTTCGGATATTTTTTATTTAAAGGAATTAAACCTAATGAAAAAAACACTATTATTTGTATGTCTATTTGGAAGTGCATCTCTTGCTTTCGCAGAAGATACCGCAACAAAAACTGAAGTTTATGCTCAAGTAGGAAGACTCGACGAGCGTATTACTGAAACTCGTTCAGTTCTTGATAATCGAATTACAAATGAGCGTAAAGAACTTGACGATCGCATCACTGGTGTCGATGTTCGACTTAATCAAACTGATAAAAATTTAAATGATCGTATTAATGAAACAGATAAAAATCTCAACAACCGCATTAATGACGAAGTAGGTCGTTTAGATAAAGATATCACGGAAAACCGCCGAGCATTAGATGAACGTATTACGAATACTCAAACTGAAATTGATAATCGTGTAACAACTGAAGTGGGGCGTCTTGATGATCGCATTACCAATGCTCAGAAAGATTTAAATAATCGTATTACTGGCGTTGATGATCGTTTAAACCAAACAGATAAAAACTTAAATGATCGCATTAATGAAACAGATAAAAATCTCAACAACCGCATTAATGATGAAGTGGGTCGTTTAGATAGTCGCATTACTGAAGATCGCCGAGCGCTCGATGAACGAATTACAGAAAATCGCAAAGATTTAGATAATCGTATTACGGAGAATCGTAAGGACTTAGATAATCGTATTACGGAGAATCGTAAGGACTTAGATAATCGTATCACGGGTGTGGGAGAGCGTGTTACGGATACCCAAAAAAATCTAAATAACCTAGATAACC
>CBCSVJ010000131.1:0-4230 GCA_965143545.1 uncultured Haemophilus sp.
TATTCGAACAAAAAATAGATCATTTTTGTTACTTAATTAATCGTTTTGCTATTCTTGGCAAATCTGCAATGGAATCCAAAACATAATCAGCAAGGTTCTCTCCCTCTTCTGTAATAGGTTTGCCTGTTCGCACTAAAATATTTGTTTTTACTTTTGCGCCAATGCCTGCTTTCAGATCTTCAATCTTATCGCCAACCATAATAGATTGTGCCGGATCGATTTTCAGCGCTTTAATTGCCTCTAGTAACATACCTGATTTTGGTTTTCTGCATTCACAGTCTTCTTTATATTCGCCTTTCCCTTCTGGATGATGAGGACAATAATAAATACCGTCTAAATCCACACCACGATCAGCTAATGACCAATCCATCCATTCTGTCAGTTGCAAAAACTGATCTTCTGAAAAATATCCACGAGCAATGCCTGATTGATTGGTCACTAAAACTAAAAGGTATCCCATTTCCTTCAATTCTTTTAATGCATCAATACTGCCTTCAATAAATTGGAAATCATCAATTTTATGGACATAACCATGATCAATGTTTAAAGTGCCATCACGATCTAAAAAAACAGCTTTCTTCATATATTTTCTCATTTATCTTTTTCTTAAGGCAAAATTATCCCTTTTATCCTTAATATAAGCAATAATAAGTCATAACCGCTCCGTCTAAAAAAGATCCCATAAGATATTGACACAGCATTCTAGACGTCTAGAATACAAATGAAATTCAATTATTAACTGAGAACAAGGGCTTATATGATTAAGCTAAATAACATTACGAAGATTTTTACACTTCCAGATAAAAAACTGACCGCACTTGATAATGTTTCATTACATGTGCCTAAGGGACAGATTTGCGGTGTCATTGGTGCCTCTGGTGCAGGTAAAAGTACGCTTATCCGTTGTGTAAACTTATTAGAAAGACCGACTCACGGTGCAGTGATCATCGATGATGTGGATCTAACTCAACTTTCTGACACTGAATTAGTGAAAACACGCCGCCAAATCGGCATGATTTTCCAACATTTTAATTTATTGACCTCTCGAACCGTTTTTGAAAACGTGGCATTGCCACTTTATTTTCAAAATAAATAAAAACCAGAATTAAAATAAAAAACGACCGCACTTTTAGCGCTTGTTGGATTAAGTGATAAACATAATGTGTATCCTGCTAATCTCTCTGGTGGTCAAAAACAACGAGTAGCGATTGCGCGTGCACTAGCAAGCGATCCAAAAGTCTTACTTTGTGATGAAGCGACTAGCGCATTAGATCCGGCTACAACTCAATCCATTCTAAAATTATTAAAAGAAATCAACCGCACTTTAGGTATCACCATTCTTCTTATTACCCATGAAATGGAAGTAGTTAAACGCATCTGCGATCAAGTTGCCGTGATTGATAAAGGCCGTCTGATTGAACAAGGTACGGTTAGCGAAATTTTCTCTAATCCGAAAACAGAATTAGCCCAAGAATTTATCAGTTCGACTTTCCACATTACGTTGCCGGAAGAATATTTAGAAAATTTATCTGATACGCCAAAACATGCCAAATCATACCCGATCATCAAATTTGAATTTACTGGCCGCTCCGTCGATGCACCATTACTTTCTCAAGCATCGAAAAAATTTGGCGTAGAGCTCAGTATCTTAACCTCACAAATTGATTATGCCGGTGGCGTAAAATTTGGCTTTACCATTGCGGAGGTTGAAGGTGATGAAGATGCGATTACGCAAGCCAAAGTTTATTTAATGGAAAATAACGTTCGAGTAGAGGTGCTAGGCTATGTTCAATGATTTATGGGCAACATTTAGCCAACAATTCCCCGATAATTTTGCAAGTTTATTAACGGTATCAACCGTTGAAACGGTTTATATGTCAGTATTATCGACATTAATTGCCGCTTTATTAGGCTTACCACTGGGTTTTTTAACCTTTTTAACCAATAAAGGAGCGATTTTAGAAAACAAAAAACTCAATGCGTTTTTGAACGTCATTATTAATATCGGACGTTCAATCCCTTACATTATTTTGTTACTTGCTTTAATTCCGCTAACGAGCTGGTTGCTTCCTGGCGGCAGTATTGGTTCTAATGCAGCGATTGTCTCATTAAGTGCAGCCGCAACGCCATTTTTTGCACGTCTTACGAGTAATGCGCTTTTTGAGATTCCAACCGGTTTGACTGAAACCGCAAAAGCCATGGGCGCAACCAATTGGCAAATTATTCGTAAATTCTATTTGCCTGAATCCCTACCTACGCTCATTAATGCGATTACACTCACTTTCGTGACATTAATTGGCTATACCGCAATGGCGGGAACGCAAGGCGGCGGCGGTTTAGGAAGTCTTGCCATTAATTATGGTGTCTATCGTAATATGCCATCAGTAACTTGGGCAGCAACGATTGTTATCGTGATTATCGTGATGCTCAGTCAAAAATTAGGCGACACGCTCGCAAAACGAGTGGATCACCGTTAATTATTTTCTATACCATTTTATTCACAACAAGGAAAAAACATGAAATTAAAAAACTTATTTGCTATCACCGCTATCGCGTCAGCATTAGTATTAACAGGTTGTAAAGAAGAGAAAAAAGCAGATGCAGCATCAACGGTACCTGCTCCAACATCAATCAAAGTTGGTGTAATGGCGGGCCCTGAGCACCAAGTAGCCGAAACCGCTGCAAAAGTTGCAAAAGACAAATACAACTTAAATGTTGAATTTGTTTTATTCAATGACTACGCATTACCAAATACTGCTGTATCTAAAGGCGATTTAGATGCTAACGCAATGCAACACAAACCTTACTTAGATGAAGATGTAAAAGCGAAGAACTTGAACAACTTAGTGATCGTTGGTAACACCTTTGTTTACCCGCTTGCTGGCTATTCTAAAACCATCAAAAATGTAAATGAATTAAAAGATGGCGCGAAAATTGTGGTGCCAAATGACCCATCAAACCGTGGTCGTGCATTAATCCTTCTTGAGAAACAAGGTTTAATCAAACTTAAAAATTCTAACGATCTTCTTTCAACTGTCGCAGATATCGTTGAAAATCCGAAAAACTTAAAAATTTCTGAAGTAGATACCTCTGTTGCAGCTCGTGCATTAGATGATGTTGATCTTGCTGTTGTAAATAACACTTATGCGGGTCAAGTTGGCTTAAATGCACAAGATAATGGTGTATTCGTAGAAGATAAAGATTCTCCATACGTAAACATCATCGTTGCACGTACTGATAACAAAGACAGCAAAGCGATCCAAGATTTCGTGAAAGCATACCAAACTGAAGAAGTTTACCAAGAAGCGAAAAAACACTTTAAAGATGGTGTTGTAAAAGGTTGGTAATCTCAACTTAAGCAAAATATTTCAAAGCCACCGATAAGGTGGCTTTTTTATTGATGAAAAGAAAGTGCGGTCAGTTTTTGATGCGTTTTTCGTTTGGAAAAGTATCGTAAAAATGACCGCACTTTCTGTATTAAGATAATAAAAAACCCGAGCCTAAACTCGGGTTTTCTTTTTTAGCAATTAGCGATTACTCTGCATCATCTGCCATATTAAGCATTTCTGCCAAGTTAGTTGTTGCATCATCTGCTGTCATCACGAATTCATCAGCAATTGCTGCTTCATCGTCTTCAGACAATTTAATCACAACATCGTCTACAATACGTTTTTTGTGACGACCTTGGTGATACGCAAAACCAGTACCAGCTGGGATTAAACGACCTACGATTACGTTCTCTTTCAAGCCGCGTAATTCATCACGTTTACCCGCCACAGCTGCTTCAGTAAGCACGCGAGTGGTTTCTTGGAACGATGCTGCAGAAATGAAGGATTCTGTCGCCAATGACGCTTTGGTAATACCAAGTAATTCACGTTCGAACTCAACTGGTGGTTTACCCTCCGCTTCACGTTTACGGTTCACAATTTTCACGCGAGCTACTTCAACTTGTTCTCCTTCGAGGAATTCGCTGTCATAAGCTTTCGTGATAACTGCTTTACGTAACATTTGACGTACGATAACTTCGATATGCTTATCGTTAATTTTTACCCCTTGTAAGCGGTAAACTTCTTGTACTTCGTTCACGATATATTCAGTGACAGCACGAACACCGCGTAAACGTAAGATATCGTGTGGAGTTTCTGCACCATCAGAAATCACGTCTCCACGTTCTACCATCTCACCTTCAAATACGTTGAGCTGACGCCATTTTGGAATCATTTCTTCGTA
>CBCSVJ010000132.1:0-4224 GCA_965143545.1 uncultured Haemophilus sp.
AACCGCTCTTTGATCTCTTTCAGGATTTTTTCTGCAATTTGTGCTTTTTGACAGGTTAAAGTAAGCCCTTGGAAAAACTCAAGGCTTTCACCAATACTTTTCTCTGAAATTTGTGGCAAGTTAATATTACCGATATACACGTTACGAGCTTCTGGACGAAGACGCGAGCCACCACAATCTGCACAAGGGCGGTTGCTGATATTTTTCGCCAACTCTTCGCGTACAGACATGGATTCCGTTTCTTTGTAACGGCGTGCCATGTTATTCAAAATCCCTTCAAAAGGATGTTTGCGGATCACCACATCACCACGGTCGTTCATGTATTGGAATTCAATTTCTTCCTTGCCTGAACCGTGCATCACAATATCTTTAATTTTTTGTGGTAAATCTTCGTATGGCGTTTCAATATCAAATTTATAATGTTTCGCCAACGAGGTAAGCATTTGATAGTAATAGAAATTGCGACGATCCCAACCTTTCACCGCACCGCCTGCGAGGGAAATGCTTTCATTTTGCACTACTCGGCTTTCATCAAAGAACTGCTGAACACCTAAGCCATCACAAGTTGGACACGCCCCTGCTGGGTTATTAAATGAGAATAAGCGAGGCTCTAATTCTGGTACAGAATAGCCACAATGCGGACAAGCAAAGTTTGCCGAGAAAACTAATTCTTCAGCTTTAGGATTATCCATATCAGCCACCACAGCCGTACCACCAGAAAGCTCCAAAGCTGTTTCAAAGGATTCCGCCAAACGTGTGGCTAAATCTGACCGCACTTTAAAACGGTCCACCACCACTTCAATGGTATGTTTTTTCTGTAAAGCAAGCTCTGGCGGATCAGATAAATCACAGATTTCACCATCAATTCTTGCACGAATATAACCTTGTGCCGCTAAGCTATCTAACAGCTTAACGTGCTCACCTTTACGGTTTTTCACCACAGGCGCAAGCAACATCATTTTGCTTTCTTCAGGCAAGCTTAGGACTTTATCTACCATTTGGCTGATGGTTTGTGCCGTTAATGGCACATCATGATCAGGACAGCGTGGCTCCCCTACTCGAGCAAACAGCAAACGCAGATAATCGTAAATTTCTGTGATCGTGCCCACGGTTGAACGTGGGTTATGAGAAGTGGATTTTTGCTCAATAGAAATCGCTGGCGACAAGCCCTCAATTGAATCTACATCCGGCTTTTCCATCAAAGAAAGGAACTGACGCGCATAAGCAGAGAGCGATTCTACATAACGGCGCTGCCCTTCCGCATAAAGCGTATCAAATGCTAAAGAAGATTTGCCCGAACCGGACAAGCCTGTAATCACAATTAATTTATCGCGTGGAATGGTTAAATTGATGTTTTTAAGGTTGTGAGTTCTAGCCCCACGAATGTCGATAGTATCCATAAAAAAAGCGATTGCCTTAAGAAAATAAATTCAAAAATTGCGACCATTATCGCATATTTCAATATCTGTGCAAATATCCAGTTAATTTTTATGGATCTTTTGTTTCTTTTAAGGCAAAATAGCCAAAATTTTTCACCTTATTTCTAAAATATAGAGGATTCTATGGCAGGTATTAATAAAGTAATCATCGTGGGTAATTTAGGTAATGATCCTGAAATCCGCACAATGCCAAATGGCGAAGCGGTAGCGAATATCAGCGTGGCAACAAGTGAAAGCTGGACAGATAAAAACACAGGCGAACGTCGTGAAGTGACCGAATGGCACCGTATCGTGTTATATCGTCGTTTAGCGGAAATTGCGGGTCAATACTTACGCAAAGGTTCGCAAGTTTATGTTGAAGGTCGTTTAAAAACCCGCAAATGGCAAGATAACAACGGCCAAGATCGTTACACCACTGAAATCCAAGGTGATAACTTACAAATGTTAGGTGGTCGTAATCAAGAGATGGGCGGTTATACACCTGCACAATCAGCACCACAACCAAGCTATCAATCTCGTCCAGCACAATCTGCGCCAGCGCCACAAGCTGAGCCACCAATGGACGCATTTGATGACAACATTCCATTCTGAATTGTATTGGTACAAGATTATCAATACGCAGTGGGATTTTCGCGATTTACAAATTTTTACGAAAATCCCTCTGTTTTTTATGGTTAGATACCACTATTCCACTTTAAACATCCCCATCATACCGAGATTTTCATGTTCCAAAATATGGCAATGGTACATTTTCAACCCAGTGTGTCCTTGCTTAAAGCGAATAATCACTTTTTCATAAGGGCGCAAATTGACTACATCTTTTAACGCCCTGCCTTCTGGCTTGAAGGTTTTGCCGTTTAATGTATGTTGAATCACTTCAAATTGAGTGCCGTGCAAATGGAACGGATGATCCATATGGCTTTCATTGAAAATTTCCCACTGTTCCACTTCATTCAATTTGGCAACAAAATCAATACGGTTCATATCAAAGGTTTGACCGTTGATTAAGAACATACCATTCATCATTGGTGGAATAGGGTTGTCCGTTGGTGTTGTAGTAGCGTGATGTGTACCGTGATTCATCATTGGCATATTCGTATGGTTCATCATTTTTTCACTAAAGCGAATTTGGCGAACCTGCTTTGGCTCATCCCAGTTAGGGAAGGACCTTAAGCTTTCAGGTAACTGAACAGGTTCTGATTTCACCTGAATTGTGGCTAAAGTGAGATCTTTAGGCTGTTCTTGCACCATCATCTTACGGCGATCATAATAACCGCTTTGTAAATTGACTGTTCCTTGCGTTTCACCCACCATAATCACTTCAACGCGTTCGGCTGGTGTAAGTAGCAGTTCATCAACAGGCGAGCGAGGTTTTTCAAGTAAACCACCTTCGGTACCCACCACAATCCATTTCACCCCTGGAATGTTTAAACGAAAATAACGAGCGCTAGTGGCATTCCAAAGACGGATTCGTTCATTCGTTTTCACTTGAATCTGGGGCTGATATTGACCGTTGATTAACACAAATTCACCCTCACGACCGTTCATCCAATCTAACATCGTGTTTGCTGGAATGGTGCCATCGGCATTTAAACGCAGATCGGAAATCACCCAATGTTGTTCAGGAAGGTGTGCAAGCGGATCATTTTTCGCTTTAACAACGAAAGTGCCTGCTAAGCCTTTATAGACTTGTTCGGAAACATGGTCATGTGGATGAGGGTGGTACCAATATGTCCCAGCACTGCCTTGAGGTAGCGTAAAGCGATAGACTTTTTTCCCTTGCGGTTCAATCATATCCATCGGGTTACCATCCGCTTCATTTGGTACATCTAAGCCGTGCCAATGTACTGTTGAGGGTTGTGGTAGGTGATTGATAAATTCAATTTCTACGGCATCGCCTTCAAATACTTCAATTTGTGGCCCTGGTAGTTGTCCGTTATAAGCCCAAAATTCCGTTTCTTTATTGTCTGCGAGGCGAATTTTAATTGGCTCTGCTTTTAAATTTGCTTTGAACAGTCCAGCTTGAGTCGATTGATTAGCAAGTTTTGGTAATATCCCATTAAGCGATAAACCTGAAGGCATTGCCTCAGTTGGCATTAGGCCAGTAGGTACTGAATGCATCATCGCCATATTGCCATGTTGTGCGTGGTTCATCATATTCGCAAGGCTATAAAACGAGCTACTGGCTAAGCTAATTCCAATTCCATAACGTAAAAAATCTCGACGTTTCATTCTTTCCCCCCCTATTGGTTATAGGATTTAAACACTTCACTTTCACCGTTTTTCTTAATCAAAACAACATCATAAGGATCTTTGCGTCCGCCGTATGCTTCACCGTCCATACCTGGTGAACCAATTGGCATTCCCGGTGCAGACAAGCCTATTGCATCGGGTTTTTCTGCGAGTAAACGTTTGATATCCTCAGCAGGTACATGTCCTTCAATCACATAGCCATCAATCACGGCTGTGTGGCAAGAAGCATGTTCATATTTAATGTTAAAGCGCTTATGAGCATCATAATTGCCTGTTTCGTTGACTTTAACCTCAAAACCGTTTTTCTGCATATAGCTGATCCATTCATTACAACAGCCACAAGTCGGGCTTTTCCACACTTCCATAGAAAGTGTTTGTGCTTGAGCAAAAGCGGTTATGCCTAAACTTAAAAGCAACAATGAGCGGGTGAATTTATGTAATTTCATAAGATGTCCTTATTTTTTATTGAGATTGAATGGACATTATGTTAAAGCTTAACCTAGGGTTAAGCTCAAGGGATTTGAAAAAATAA
>CBCSVJ010000133.1:0-4221 GCA_965143545.1 uncultured Haemophilus sp.
AGCCTTTAACGTCAAATAATGAAACAGCACCTGTAACGGAAGCAAAAAATAATGCTGCTGAACCTGTTGTTTCAACTACTCAAGAAAATCAAGTTCAACCAGTAAACGCAGAAGTTTCAACTGTCGCAACTTCAGCACCTACCGTTGAACAAGCTCAAGCACCTGTTGTGGAACAAACATTACCTAACACAGAACCTACAACAGAGCCAACCGTACCAGATGCTCAAAGTGCGGTTGAAAATCCCGCTATTTCTGAAGCGCCAACCACAGCAAAAGGCGATCTTGTTATTGAGATCACAAAAAATTCAAGCTGGATTAGTGTGAAAGACCAAAATCGTAAAGTTTTAGCGCAAAAAGAATATAAACAAGGCGAAGTCTTAACCTTTAATGGTAATGACTATGCATTGATTATTGGTGCGCCGGGTAACGTTCGTATCACTTATAAAGGCGAAGCGTATCCGCTTACAGTTGATGGCCGTGTGGCTAAATTTAAATTACCAAAACCTTAACGAATAATTTACGAAAGAATGTCAGCAGTAAAACCTACTATCAAACGTCGTGAATCGACAAAAATTTATGTGGGCAATGTACCAATCGGTGGTGATGCGCCGATTGCCGTACAATCCATGACAAATACTCGCACAACTGATGTTGAAGCGACCGTTGCACAGATTAAATCGTTGGAACGTGTCGGCGCAGATATTGTGCGCGTTTCTGTTCCCACTATGGATGCCGCCGAAGCCTTTAAAATCATTAAACAGCAAGTGAATGTGCCATTAGTGGCGGATATTCATTTTGACTATCGCATTGCGTTAAAAGTGGCTGAATATGGGGTGGATTGCTTACGTATTAATCCGGGCAATATTGGTCGTGAAGATCGTATTCGAGCTGTGGTGGATTGCGCACGTGATAAAAATATCCCGATCCGTATTGGTGTCAATGCAGGCTCATTAGAAAAAGACATCCAAGAGAAATTTGGCGAGCCAACACCTGAAGCCTTATTAGAGTCAGCATTACGCCATGTTGAGATTTTAGATCGTTTAAACTTCGATCAATTTAAAGTGAGCGTAAAAGCATCTGATGTCTTCCTTGCGGTGGAATCTTACCGTTTACTGGCAAAAGCCATTAAACAACCGTTGCATTTAGGCATTACGGAAGCAGGTGGCGCACGTGCAGGTGCGGTAAAATCTGCGATTGGTTTAGGTATGTTGTTAGCGGAAGGTATTGGTGATACCTTGCGTGTCTCTTTAGCCGCCGATCCTGTAGAAGAAATCAAAGTTGGTTTTGATATTTTGAAATCGTTACGTATTCGTTCTCGTGGAATTAACTTTATTGCTTGCCCAACGTGCTCTCGTCAGGAATTTGATGTGATCGGCACGGTGAATGCACTGGAACAACGTTTAGAAGATATTATCACCCCAATGGATGTATCTATTATTGGTTGTGTGGTAAATGGCCCTGGTGAAGCATTAGTGTCTGACCTTGGCGTGACCGGTGGTAATAAGAAAAGTGGCTATTATTTAGATGGCGAGCGTCAAAAAGAACGTTTTGATAACGACGCGATTATTGACCAATTAGAAGCAAAAATTCGTGCCAAAGTTGCACAACAAGATCCAAAAAATCGAATTATTTAAGGAAAACTCGTGGCAAAAAATATTCAAGCAATTCGTGGGATGAATGACTGTTCCCCAACTGAATCTCCACTTTGGCAATGGATTGAAGGGCAGGTTCGCCAAATTTTAAGCAGTTACGGCTATTCAGAAGTGCGTATGCCAATCGTGGAAAGTACGCCATTATTTGCTCGTGCAATCGGTGAAGTCACAGATGTCGTCTCAAAAGAAATGTACACATTTTGGGATAATGATGAGCAATTAACACTTCGTCCTGAAGGTACTGCAGGGTGCGTGCGCGCTGCGATTGAACACGGTTGGATTTACAACAATGAACAACGTTTATGGTATATGGGACCAATGTTCCGCCATGAGCGTCCACAGAAAGGTCGTTACCGTCAATTCCATCAAGCAGGTGTGGAAGTATTTGGTATTGCAACCCCTGAAATTGATGCGGAGCTAATTATTTTAACGGCGCGTTTGTGGAAAGCATTAGGTATTGATCAACATGTTTCTCTTCAATTAAATTCGATTGGTTCATTAGAAGCACGTGCAAACTATCGTTCTGCATTAGTGACTTTCTTAGAAAATCACCAAGATTTAATGAGCGAAGAAGAGAAAGAACGTCTTGTAAAAAATCCATTACGTATTTTGGATACTAAAAATCAAGCATTACAAGATGTATTGGACGGTGCACCAAAATTATTGGATTATTTAGACGATGAAAGTCGCGAACATTTTGCTCAGTTATGCGGTTTATTAGATGCGGTTGGCATTCAATATGAAATTAATCCAAAATTGGTTCGTGGCTTAGACTATTATAATAAAACCGTATTTGAATGGGTGACATCTGCATTAGGTGCACAAGGCACCGTATGTGGTGGTGGACGTTATGACGGCTTAGTTGAACAACTTGGTGGTCACGCAACCAGTGGTGTCGGTTTCGCAATGGGCTTAGAGCGTTTAGTGCTACTTGTTCAAGAAGTGAACAAATCGATTCCGGTAAAAAGTGCGGTAGATATTTACGTTGTTTATCAAGGTGAAGGCACAACATTAGCCGCATTCCAACTCGCTGAAAAACTTCGCTCAGAATTACCGCACTTAAGCACCATGTTGCATTGCAGCGGCGGTAATTTCAAAAAACAATTTAAACGCGCTGATAAATCAGGTGCAACCCTTGCCCTTGTGCTTGGTGAAAGCGAAGTGCAAAATAATCAAGTCGTGGTAAAACACTTACTTGGCGCAGCTGAGCAACAAACCATTGATGTGGCCAATTTAATTGAACACGTGAAAGCTCAATTTTAATTTTAGAAGGATAGGAAAATGGCATATACCATTGAAGAAGAACAAGAACTGAATCAGTTAAAAGAGTGGTGGAAAGACAATGGCAAAGCCATTATAGCTGCTTTCATCCTTGGCGTAGGCGGGATGTTGGGCTGGCGTTATTGGCAGTCTTATCAAGCTAATCAAATCATGCAGGCGTCTGCTGAATATGATGCGTTAGTTTATGCTACAAACAAAGATGCGGCAGCACAGCAAGCTAAAGTGGCTGAATTTGTGAAAGCACATGATAAAACCAGCTATGCAGTATTTAGTTTATTAGATGAAGCAAAAGGTTTTGTAGCAAAACAAGATTACGCCTCTGCTGAAAACAGCTTGAAACAAGCGATTGCTCAATCACAAGATGATATATTAACGTCTCTTGCTGCACTTCGTTTGTCTGCCGTGCAATTCCAGCAAGGTCAATTTGATGCCGCATTAGCAAGTCTAAATCAAGTGAAAAGCCAAGGCTTTAGTGCGCGTAAAGATCTTTTAGCGGGTGATATTCAAGTCGCAAAAGGCGATGTGAATGGTGCTAAAGCAAGCTTTGAGAATGCACAGAAAAACGGTAACCCGTTAGAGAAACAAATGGCGCAGATGAAATTAAATAATCTGTAATATTTTAATTAGCCCGAATTGCTCGGGCTTTTTTATTGGATTTTTGATCTGATGATTCAGAAACCGATTGTGCCGCCCCCTGTCATTTTTATTGGTTGCGCACTTATCATGGCATATTTGCCCAATCTTTATCCGTTATCAACCAATGTGCTTTTTGCTTATTTGATCGTATTGGTTTCTTTCTTTGTTGCTTTTTTCAGCCTTTGGCAATTCTATAAAAGTAAAGCAAATATTAATCCAATTCACTTGGAAAAAAGTGATGTGTTTGTGGCAAATGGTATTTATCGCTTTAGCCGTAATCCAATGTATTTAAGCTTAGCGGGTTTGTTAGTGGCATGGGCTGTTTATTTGCAAAGTGCGGTCAGTTTTATTGGTATTTTTCTGTTTATTTATTTCATCACACAATGGCAAATTAAGCCTGAAGAATACTGGTTAGAGAAGAAGTTTGGTGAGTCTTATTTAGCTTATAAGAAAAAAGTCAGACGTTGGATTTAACTAATAAAAAAATCGCCTAAAAAAGGCGATTTTTTACATTTTGAGAGGCTATTATTTAGCTGAACATCCGCAGTTTGCTAATTTTTTAGCTAAACGCTCTGCCACGAAATCCCAGTTCACTACGTTCCAGAATTCTTTGATGTAGTCTGGACGACGGTTTTGGAATTTCAAGTAGTAA